>JAGNNG010000165.1 GCA_017990795.1 Deltaproteobacteria bacterium | reverse complement strand
CGCGCTGCGGCGCTTGCGTCCGGTCGTCGCCCCGCCGAAGACTGCCATCCGTAAGCAGCCAAGTAGGACCTACCGTGCGCTCCCAACCAGAGATTCCTACGCAGCGCACTGTAAGTGGATTCGTGGATCAAGTTGCCGAAGAGGTTGCGCTGGTCTTGCTGCCAGACGTTCAGGGCAACTGGGAGGGGTATCGCCTCCCAAAGACGCTCTTGCCCCTAGGTGTGAAGGAAGGCATGTGGCTGCAGGTTCAAGTGCAACGTCACCTGCCGGATCAAAGCCCGGATGGGAAGCAGCTGCGACGGAGCTTTTCTCGCCACGATCAAGGTGGGGACTTCCGGTTGTAGACGGTACGACTGCGCCAAGCATTGCGTAGGGGTCATCTCGGGATTGCTTAGAAGCGGAGTTGCCGACTGGCTGAGGAGTGGAAACCGCAGCGGAAGAAAATCACCGGTCAGCTAGGGCCCTAGCTTGAGCAGCGCTATTTGAGGCCTGTGTTATGAGGCAACTAGCGGCGACCGTAGTGGGCTTGGAAAGCTGGGGCGGGATGGTGGCCTCCGATCGGGGCGTTGTAGTGCGGCGCCGGAGAGTATCCGCGAGTCACCGGGCCTCCGTAGGAAGGAGCCCGATAGACTGGAGCCGGAGCCCGATAGACGGGAGCCGGAGCCCGATAGACTGGAGCCGGGGCCCGATAGACTGGAGCCGGGGCCCGATAGACGGGAGCCGGAGTACGGTAGATCGGAGCCGGGTTGTGGTAGACCGGACCTGGGGCACGGTAGACCGGAGCTGGCCCGCGATAGTACGGCGCTGGCGTGCGATAAATCGGCGCCGGTCCACGATAGTAAGGAGCTGGGCCTCGATAGACCGGGGCTCCATAGGCGTGGGGACGGTACAGGTTCCATCCTGCGTAGGTGTGCACTGGGCGCTGCACGAAATACCGACCGCCCAAGTATGAGCGGCGATAGTAACCGTCATAGTAGTTCACATAGTTTAGGCGGTTTGCGTAGTAGTCCTGCGACCAAGAGCCGATGTAGGAGTACGCGCCTCCCTGCAGTACAAACTGCACACCCACCGGGGCAAACAGATGGCGATGCGCCCATGACATGTAGCAGTGACCGCCTCCGTGCATGTGGTCGAGTGGGTGGTGACCCGCATACAGGTAGCCTGCGCTGCTCATGCCGAAGTCCGCCGGATCACCGATGAAGTATGCGTAGCCGTTCATGTCGCGAAACAGGTGCTGGTCGAACACCGGGTAGGAGTGCTGGTGAGCACCGTCCATGTTGCAAAACCCTGCGCTTTGGCCGCTAACCTGATCGTACGGAATGGGGTGCGCGCCGTAGAAGTTGTAGCCGGCCAGCTGCTCCTGCGGCTGCATCGGATACGCTTGCTGGGCATCGTAGGCTTGCCCTGTTGTACCGTCCTGTGCCTGCCATTCCTGGCCTTCCCACTGATTGTCAGCCTGTGCCAAGGCCAGGGTCGGGGTAAGGGCCAGGGCTGAGACCGCTACCAGCTTGAGCACCGTCGCTACACCGCGAAGACCTTTAGATTGAGTCGTCATGAGCATCCTCCTGCCTCTTTGTCTAAGCGAGATCTGGGCCAGGTCCAGATGCGGGCAGCTGCTGACTCAAATAAAAGCTAGTTCTCGTCGGAGTTCACTACTCCAGCGGGTCTTTTGAATAGGCACAGTGGAGCAATTGTTGCGTCGTGATAGTAACCGCGCGGCTACACCCGCTTGCCTCGCATGAGCTAGCTCGCGCTGTTGCTGCCGCATTGGGTTAGTGGGGTCGCCGATCTGGCTGGTGCGGCGGATGATCGGAGGAAACTAGTTGCGATTGCGTCCGAGGATTTGCTACGTCCCAAAATGATGCAAAGCGCACTAACTCAGTGGCTGCAAGCAGTGAAAGGGTCAGTGGCTGTTGGCACTGCGGTCGGGCTGCTGTGGGTGCTGCCGTGCGAAGCCAAGAAGGTCTCTGGTTCGGGAATGCATAGAGCTCAAGCCGTAGCTGCGCAGTCCCAATGGGCCGGGTCAAAGTCTGTACCTGAACTGGTAACGGCTCGGCGTTCATCGACGCAGAGCAGGACCGCGCAGCACAAACACTCCGGCGCGCAGTCACGTGCCAGCGCACCAGTGAAGCCAAAGAAGAGAGAGCCGGCCCGCTTCCCCGCGATCGAGATGGAGCATCTGACCACCCACGCTAGCTATCGGCTCAAGCCAGATCGACCCGATGGCAGCTTTTCACGTAGGCAGATGCAGGTCATTGCGCAGCTGTTGCGCTGCCACCACACCGGGAAGCGACACACGATCAATCAGCGCCTGATCGAGGTCCTGTATGCAACCGCTAGGCACTATCAAAATGCCAAGCTGTTTATCGTTGCTGGTTATCGTGCGCCGAAGATTGCGAAGCAAAAGGGCAATCCGCGCAGCGCTCACAAACGAGGCGTAGCTTGTGACTTTCAGCTGGCGGGTGTTTCGCCAGAGACGGTTCGAGATTACCTACGCGAGGCCTATCACAACATCGGCGTTGGCTACTATCCCAACGCGGGCTTTGTACACGTTGATGTAGGTCGGAAGCGGCCCGCGTATTGGATTGACTACTCGCATCCTGGTGAGCGAGCTCGCTATGGGCAGGCTGGAGCGATGCCGACAGCGGGCGAGGCCGTGGCCGGCGTAGAGTCACCCGTACGACCTGCGACCGACGGTGATTCGGGTTTAGAGCCGGACTCAGAGACTGAAGCTGCTGATTTCGCACCATCGGAAAACGCAGTGGCAGTCGCATCGCAGCATGTGGGTACCGTGACGATGGCAAGGCGCAGCGTGGACGTTGAGCCCTCTTCGTCAGTGGGTGCTGAATCGGCAGCGCAACCAGGTGAGCGCAGAGAAGACAAACCTGCTGACGGCAAAGGTCTTAAGCCCGAGGCCGTGGCTCAGTAGTCGCGATACTCGCACGCGCCGCGGCACACTCCTGGGGCAGCGTTTGCTAAGGAGTAACCTGAGCTTGCTGGCAGTCTATTGACACAAAGAAGACCCCCCTCCTATAAATGCAGGAATTTTGTCCAAGGACATACCCATGACCTCTAGCGTGCTCTCTTCTGGTTTTTCGCGCCTTCAACGCCCCTTTATGAAAGTGGGCTCTGCCCTTGCTTTGGGGGCGCTTCTCACGGGAGTACCCGCCTGTAATCGGACCTCGGGATCGGGCGCCGCCAAGGATGACCTGGCGATCGTTCCCCAGGAAGCCGACGTGGCTTTTATGGTCAACATGACGCAGGTTCGACAGAGCTCGATGTGGAAAAAGCTCGTCGAGAAGATCAATGGCGATGCCAAGTCGAAACAGCAGTACGACGACTTCATGAAAAAGTGCAGCTTTGATCCGCTGAACCAGATTGACTCGGTTTTTGTGGCGATGCCGCAGACCGTTGCCGAGAGCAAAGAATACGCCGTGCTGGTGCGTGGCACCTTTGCCACCGACGTCGTTATCAACTGCATGAAGACGACGGCCAAGGAAAAGGGCGAGACCGTCACCGAGTCCGATCGCAACGGCACCAAGATCTACGCCATGGAAGGCAAGCAGCCTTCGTACTTGGCGGCGATTGGCAAAAAGGCGATCGCGTTCGGTGGCAAAGAGTGGATCGGTCGCATCGTTGATCTCAGCGCTGGCAAGGGCACGGCTCCCAGCGCCAAAGACCACAAAGAGCTAGTCGACTTGATCAAACGAACGCGGACCGGTGATGCACTGTGGTGGGCGGGTCTGGTGCCTCCGGCCATGGTAGAGAAGCTGGGCAACAATCCTCAGACGGCGCCGGTGAAGTCGCTTAAGAGCGTCTCGGGGTCCATTGATCCAAGCAAGGGCCTGGCGCTGGCAGCCTATTTGGATTTGGGCAGTGACGCCGACGCAACCGCGCTAACCGCTACCGCCACTGAGCAGCTGACCAAGGCTCGCGCAACGCCAGCCATTCAGATGATGGGCATGAGCGCATACCTTGACACCATCAAGGTCGAGGCCAAAAAGAGCACCTTTGTGCTAAACGTCAACATGACGCAGCAGCAGGTGGACGACCTGACGAGCCGTTTGTCTGGTATGGCCAAGCAGTTCGGGATGTAGCTAGCTGCCGATCGCATTGGCCCAGCTGGCGTTGTTTTTGGGACCGCGCTGGCTGGGCTGAAAAAGTGCCGCACATTTTTCCCCACACCGCTTGTTAAGTAATTAAAACGAGTGATAAATTGCCGCGCATGCAGTCGCGCTGTGCTCATGGACATCAGGTCCTTCCACGGCAGCGACAGGGTTGCGGTGTTTTTCGATTACGCCACGCCGTCAGCTACGCAACGAATCTGGCAGTGGCCTACGCAGTGAGGAGCTCAGAGTTATGAAGAAGTCGCCGTTGGCAGTGGTGAAAGAGCAGTTTGGTTCGAAGGACAAGTTGGTGGACGCGCTAGCCGGCTTGCCCGCTGGCGTGCTGGATCGGTCGAGCGAGGACAAGGACGCATTTCGTCAGCAGCTGCTGACGGCTGCGAACTCGAAGCTGCTTCGCCTTCACTCGGTCGGTTCGGATGTCGCGAAGCGCTGGGGCAGCAAGGCCAAGATGGTTGAGGCTCTGGCAACCCTGCAGAATCGGGTCAAAGACCAGGACTACCGCAACAAGCTATCGACGCTAACGGTGGGTAAGCTGTATGACCAGCTGACCTCGCTTGAGCGGGCCGTGAAGCAAGCGCAGCGTAAGGCCAAAGCCTAACCGCAAGTTTTCGTCGCTGAATATCGGAAAAATTCATGGTACTCGCGCGTGTTGTCGGACCGATTTGGGGGGCGCGACACGCAGCGAGCCTAACCGGCCAAAAAATTCTTGAGCTGGTGACGGCGCAAGGGCAGCCGCTGTGCGCTGTTGACTCGTTGGGGGCAGGGCCGGGAGAGTGGGTGCTAGTTGCCCATGGCTCTCGGGTGCGTGACTTGACTGTCGGGGCCGAGCTTGCCGAAAAAGACATCGTCGTGGCGATCGTTGACGGCATCCAGGATTCTGATGGAACAGACTCGATAAAGCTGTCGAGTCAAGGTGCTGGGTTCATACCTGGCGCAGCTCGAGGGTCTTCATGATCATCGGTCGCGTGGTCGGCGAGGTCTGGGCCTCTCGGCGGCATGCTGGTCTAGACGGTGTCAAGCTGCTCATTGTGCAGCCACACTTGTGGTACTGTCCGCCCTTTGAGGTCGCTCATATCGTCGCTGTAGATACGCTAGGTGCGGGTGTTGGCGAGGACGTGATCGTGTGTATGGGCGAGCCAGCTCGACGAGCCTTGACCGCGAAAATGGGCGAGGCGGAGCTGTCGCGTCAATTCTCATCGCCGCCGGGTTATCAAAGTGCTGCGT
>JAGNNG010000164.1 GCA_017990795.1 Deltaproteobacteria bacterium | reverse complement strand
ATCAGTAGTCACAGCCATAGCTACTTCGACGGTGAGGCGGATGATCTGCGCAACCTCGATGCCAAGCCCGGCAGCATCCTGGAAGACGAGCTGCCGCTGCTGCTAAGAAGCTATGCGCAAAAGCGCGACCTGCTCGCTGCGGGCGCACGACTTACGGTGCCATTTTTGCCATCGCTCGTCCGCGCGCGCTTACTGCATCAGCCTCTGGCCTGGACCCAGGCCACGATCGAGCGCCTGCCTGGCACTTTGCCCATCAAGACCTCAGCCGGCGAGTTTCAGGTCTGGACCTACAACGTCCAAGTGCAAGGCGGTGACCACGCCAGCTTTCACATCGAGTCAGTGCCACCTTATCGGCTGATTCACTACCGCTGGGATGCTGGCGAAGAAGCAACCCTGCGCGGCAGTGCGCGGCTTCCCTACTGGCAACAAAACAGCAATGGCAACGAGGATCTGCTAAAAAAGCTGGGACTGTCCGGCCCTGCTGCGAGCCCGAAGCCAATGCCCGCGACAACACCGACCCCAACCACAGGCCAGCGAGCAACCAAGCCATAAGGACCTGCGGTCAGTCAGGATCGGTGCTTGACAGCCTTCGGAAGTGGGTTAGTTTGCACAGTGCCGAATTATGAGCTCTACAAAACGTGACTATTATGAGGTCCTCGGTGTCTCGCGCACTGCGGATGATGCAGAACTAAAGAAGGCCTACCGACGGATGGCGATGGAGTTTCATCCCGATCGCCGTCCTGGAGACAAAGAGGCCGAAGAGAAGTTCAAAGAGGCGGCGGAAGCCTACTCGGTGCTATCGGATGCGCAGAAGCGTCAGGCGTATGACCGCTTCGGCCATCAAGGACCGCAGCAGAGTGGATTCTCTGGCTTTGGCGGCATCGACGACATCTTCTCGGCCTTTGCCGACATCTTCGGCGGCTTCAGTGGTGGCGGCGGCGGCGGCAGACGAGTCGCACGCGGCGATGATCTGGAAGTCGAGATGCAGATCACGTTCATGGAGGCCGCCAAGGGCATCAAGCGAGAGCTGGAGATCGACCGCCACGTCGCCTGCGAGACCTGCAGCGGCAGCGGCGCCAAGCCCGGTACTCAACCGACCAAGTGCCGCGTCTGTCAGGGCCGAGGCCAGGTCGCCCACCAGCAGGGCTTCTTTGTCATCTCGACCACCTGCCCGCAGTGCCGCGGCGCTGGCACCATGATCACCGATAAGTGCCCCGCTTGTCGTGGCGCTGCCCAGGTGGTGAAAAAGGCCACCGTACAGGTCACGATCCCAGCGGGTATCGATGACGGCCAGCGCCTACGACTCAGCAATCAAGGCGATCCCAGCGTACAGAGCGGCGGTGAACCCGGCGATCTCTATGTCCATGTCCGCGTCGAAGCCGATGCACGCTTTGTTCGGGACGGCGACAACCTGTGGGTGGATGTGCCTCTGACTTTTGCAGAGGCGGCCTTGGGTACGCACCTGGAAGTGCCAACCACGGACGGCCCCGAGCGCATTGAGGTACCAGCCGGTACGCAGCCGATGACCAAGCAGGTGCTGCCCGGAAAAGGCATGCCGAACGTGCGCGGACGCGGGCGCGGCGACCTTATCACCCGCTTTATTGTGCAAGTCCCAAGCGAGCTATCCGCCGAGGCCAAGGCACTGATCGAGCAGCTGGCCCCGCACCTGGGAACCCCGCGCCCCGCCGCCTCCACCGAGGATGCTCAGTGGCCGGGCAGCGCGTCCGAAAAAGGTGACGAGAAGGGCGACGAAAAAGGGTCAGTGTTTGACCGCTTGTGGGGCGGCAAGAAGAAGAAGAAGTAGCTGCGTCTGCTCGAGCGGCTGACTTACAGCAGCTTGAACATCGTAATCAGGTCATCCCCAGGCTTGTAGAAGTTGGGGATGCGGCAGCGCTCTGGGTAGCCGTTGCGCTCGTAAAAGCTCTGGGCGGCGCCGTAGCCATCGGTGCTACTGGTTTCAACGCGAATGACGGTGCCGCCTAGCTCTTTGATCTCAGCTTCCATGGCTTTGCACAAGTTGGCGGCGATGCCCTGGCGACGGAATGACGGATCGGTGGCCAGCCAGTACAGGTCCCAAGCGCCTTGGGTCATCGGCACGCGGCCATAGCAGATGTAGCCGACCAGCTGGCCCGAGCCAGTCCCATCACCATTCATCAGCTCGGTGACCAGGAGCATGTAGTTGTGGGGATCCCGCTCCGGACTCTGCAGCGCGACATCAATCAGCTCCATGGCTACGCTGACCTCGTCCTCGACGAAGACACCCGCCTGTGTGACTAGCGCGTACAGCGCCGCTCGATCACTCGGCTGACTGGGGCGAATACAAAGTGGGCTGGTCGAACTCGTGGCTGGCGACTGCATGAGCATTCCTTTTGATGGCGGCAAAGACGATCTGCTCGACAAGCTGATCGTAGCTAATGCCTGCGTACATTCCGGCGCGAGAATAGCCAGCTCCGTCAGAGACATCGCAGTTGGCGTTTACTTCGAGCACATACGGTGTGCCGTCGCTGCTGAGCCGGATGTCGCAACGGCCATAGTCACAGACGGCCAGCGCTTCAAAGCTGCGCAGCGCCACTTCTTCGATGCGGGCTCGCGTCTCTTTGTCGAGCGCCCCAACCGGACCGGAGACGGTGCCGCGATACTCGATGCTGCTGGGCTTCCACTTGCCGTCATAGCTGACGATGCGGGGTAGGTCCTTGGGCAGCAGGGAAAAGTCGATCTCCAGCATGTGCAAAAGTCGCATCGGACGATTGCCCAGCATCGAGACATAGATCTCGCGCCCATCAATGTACTGCTCGATGAGCAGCGGGTGCCGAGGATAGCGCTCACGCATCTGCGCCAGCTGCAGTCGCAGCTCATTTTCGGTAAAGCACACCGACTTGCTGGTCAGCCCCAAGGAGCCATCCTCCTCGGCCAGCTTCACGATCATTGGGTAGTCGATGTGGGTGACGGCGTGCAAATCCAGCTCGGCAGACTGCGCAACGCCCGGCAAGATCGCCGACACCGAGGTCGGAATGCCAGCGGCACGTAGCAGCTGCTTGGTCTGGTGCTTGTCCAGCGTCAGCGTCAGACTTAGCGCCCCGGGCCCGGTATACGGGATGTCCAGCATGTCCAGCAGAGCCGGCACCACCGTCGCTTTTTTGGCGTCCCCACTTAAGGACTCGACCAGGTTAAACACCAGGTCGGGAGGGTCGCTGCGCAGCTGCTTGATCAAGGCATCGATATCACTGACATCAATGCCCTGCACTTCCACAAAGTGCCCACGTGCAGCCAGCGCTCGGGCGACATCGCGCGCCGCATTGGCCACGTCCGCCCGCGAGATCACATCCGGGTCGGTCGAGTCGGGCTCGAAGTCTTGGTTGTGAAGAACCAGGATCCGTCGCTCGGTCAGACCGGAATCCGGGGTCAGTTGTGATGCTGCAGCACTACGTGAGTTACCGGACGAAGGAGGCCGTTTGGGATCCATCTAGTCGATACGCCGCAGTAACAGAGCACTGCATCAAGGCGCCGACCTCATTTTACAAAGAGGGTGCGTGAAAGCAACGGCGCAGTAATCCGCTGTAACGAAGGGTCGCGCAGCTTCCACAACGTAGCCAAAGCCGCCACCACCTGAGGCACCACGGCAGCGACTTCGTCGGTCGCTGAAAACTCCGGCTCGAAGCCCGACGCGGACTGTGGGCTAGCTGGCTGACCATCCGGCGAAAGTGTCGCCCCTTCCTCCAGCAGACTTGTCACTTGTGCATCGCGCTCGCCGCACGGCAGAAACCAGCCTTGCCGGAAAGCCATCGTCGCTGCCGCCGTCACATTGAGAGACATTCCGTGAATGGCCACTTGCCGCTCGACATGCACGCCCAGAGCGGCCAGCTTGCGCCGCCCGACAAACACGCCGACACGCTCGTCATCAAACTCGGCACAGACGCCAAGCTGCGCCGCCACCTCGGTTGCCACCTGCGCCAGCGCCTTCATGTGTGCGTGTACGCCGCTGCGCAGCCGCACCACCGGATACACCAGAAGCTGCCCCGGCCCGTGGTACGTCACCTTGCCACCACGCACCGTCTGCACCACCTGCACGCGGTGAGCGCTCAAGGTCTGCTCGTCGGCGAAAATATCGGCACGCTGCGCGTACTTGCCCAGGGTCAGCACCGGTGAGTGCTCACACAGCAAGATTGCTTCTTCCCCACCTGCCAGGACGCGCTGGCGCAGCTGCTCTTGCAGACGACAGGTGGGCTCGTATTCAGCGCGAGCCAGCCAATAAATTTCCATGGCGTCTTTGCAACCCCCAGCGCATCCGGCTCAGCAGTCGGCAGAGGAGTACTCCTGCCGACTGCTGCTGATCCTGCCCACTTCTTGGCAGCTGATTGACTCAGCCTTGCTCGACTAGCTCGCCAAACAGCTCGACATCCAGGTAGTCGATCGGCAGTGCCATGCGCCGAATGCCCAGCTGCTGCCGCACCAACAGATCGGTCAAGCTGTCCTGGTCATACAGATCGATACCAGGAGCCGCCGTCACTTCCGTCAGAGCCGCGGCACTGGGTCGCCCGGCACACAGCAGCATGCCCTCATCAAAGCCGCGCAGACGCACGCCAGCGCGCAGCTCACCGACCGCCTCACGCGATAGCTCAGCCTCGCCCGGACGAACCGCGACCAGCACCTTCACCGAGCGATTGCCGCGCGGAGCCTGACCGCTGTAGTAAGCAACCCCGTCGCCACGCTTGATTAGCTCGGCTCCGAGCATGCCCAGTCGCTCCATCAAGAGCCGCATCAGCAGCTCAAAGGCCCCTGGTGGCAGCTGACGCAGCCGACGGCGCAGCGCCACTCGCGTCGCTTCGCGCGTACGGTTTAAGCGATCCAGCAACTCGCGCTCGGCGTTGTAGAGCTCTGGCTCCAGCTTGCGCTCGCTGAGCATGTACTGACCGCTGCCGACACTGCGGATTCGGGGTCGCAGACCATCCGTGTCGCGCTGCCGCTGCTCTCGCACCAGCGCCGCGCGCAGGGCCCGCGCCACATCCGGCAGCTCACCGCGCACCAGCCTACGCTTGAGCGCAATCTCAGCAATCTGCTTAAAGTTTAGGGCCCGTCCCTCGGAAGAGCCGCGCAGAACATCATACGCCGCATCCGCGTACGTCATCAGCCGAGGCTGAGCAGGCTGCGCGGGCTGAGCAGCCCCACCCGTAGCAGCAACTGGCTGAGCCGGCGCCGCTGCTCCACTGACGACAGGAGCAGGTGTTGCCGCACTGACAGGTGTTGCGACCGGACGACCCGCGGCTGGACTCTGGGCAGAGCCCGCGACCGGAGTTGCTCCACTGGCAGGTGCTGCATGAGCACGCCGCTCACCCGCCGGATGACCTGAGTGTGAGCGATGGCGTTCCGCAGGTGGGGTGGCAGGAATCGGCGTCTGACCGCTGCTCGGTCGAGGAGCTGGAGTAGTCG
>JAGNNG010000163.1 GCA_017990795.1 Deltaproteobacteria bacterium | reverse complement strand
CCCACTCGGTCGAGAGCTCGGTTTGTCGGCCAGTGGCTCTTGGGACTGCCGCTCATGGGAACGCTGTCTTGGGTAGCTGGGGGAACCCGCACCTGTCGTCACAGTTTCTTACTGTACCACGTCGCTAGGGGCTATCTGCTTGGATTCTGCGGAGCAAATTCACGGTCGCGCCCCAAACGCCAGGTCCGACTTACAGGCGATGGCTCTCCCGAGCCCGCTGCAGAGCAGCCCGAATCTTGGGCGAAGTCACCACCGGGTCGAGCGAAAAGTCTGGCCGACGCTGCAGCACCTCTAAGAAGCAGCGGTCAGCCAGTTCCGTCTGGCCCAGAGCAACGTAGGCTGCGGCCAAGCGCTCATAGACCGTCACAACGCTGCCCGGCGGCAGCGGTCCCTGCGTCAGCAGTCGCACCAGCAGTGCCGCAGCATCGGCATATTGCCCGTTCGCATAGGCCACCTGAGCAACGGCCAAGCTGGTCTCGATGTGCGCCCGCAGCTGCGCCCCGGACCGAGGACCACGCGCCCCCGACTCTTTGGCCACGCCTCTTGGCTCAGAAGACGCTCCGCTACCAGCTTCCGTTGCCAACGGCACCACGCTTGACGGCTTCCGACGCAGGGCCGTCACCCGCTTGGGTCCTGACGGCAACCCCGGCTTGGTGTGAGCTCGCTGACTGCCAACGGGCGACTGCAACCCAGCTGCAGGCACAGGCTTGCCGACCGCGCTCGACGGCTTGCTCGAAGGCGCTGTCGAGGTTGCAGCCTGCGAACCGGTGGCCGCATGTGCGAAGCCCCCCTTCATCAGCAGAAACAGCAGCAGCGCACAGCCCGGTCCATTATCAAACCATCTATAGAAGTGCGGTCTACGGTGGTTCATGGTCGCACCCCAGGCACTTTTTCGTCAGAGCCACCGAGCGGAGCCGACAGCTGCACACGCAGAACCACCCTTTGCTGCGCTGCGATCTCCACTTTTTTTTGCACGCTCGCAAACTGCGGATGGCGAAGCTCGACTTCGTGTGAGCCAGTGCGCAGACGCAGCGGCTGCGCAAACGGCGTCGTCTCGTACAGGTGCCCGTCGATATAAACCTCGGCCCACGGGTCGACTACTACCAGCAACTCTCCGGCAGCGACGCCGACAGCACTGGGGTCACCGTCGCGCAACACTGGCTCCACCGGCTTGCCAAGTAGCCACCACAGCCCCAGCACCGTCGCCAGCCCGCCGCCTGCCAGCAGCCACCACAGCCGCCTGCGCGGCCCGCCCAGCGAAAAGGGCCACCAGCGCGAAGTCACCGTCTTCAAGGTCATCAGCGCTGGTATCGGCGCCGTAAGCCCAGAGCTCTGCGCGTAAAGCTCCGGTCCAAGCGCCGCCTGAGCCTCCTGAGTCGTCAGCACCCCTTGTTCCTGCAGAAACAGCAGCAGCAGCGCGTGGTAGTCGACGGTCACGCGCGGCGTTAGGAACGACTCCAGCGCCTGCACCAGCTCTTGCGGCGAGCGATAACGCTGCTGGGGAGATTTCTGCAGGCAGCGGTCGACGATGCGGCACAGCTCCAGTGGTACCTGCGGCGACAGCTTACGCAGCGACGGTGGCTGCTCGGTGCGAATCTTTTGCAGCACTACGCGGGCGCTGTCGGGTCCGTCGCCCGCCTCTGCAACAAAGGGCTTACGCCCACCTAGCATCTGATACAGCACGATGCCCAGCGCAAACTGGTCCGAGCGAAAGTCGAGCGGCTCGCCCACGACCTGCTCTGGGCTCATGTAACCGGGAGTGCCAAGACCGATGCCGCTCGCAGCCAGCTCCTCTGCTGAAGACTCGGCGGCTGCCGAGCCTGCGCCGACCCCCAGCAGCCTACTGTCGGTAGCAATGCCAAAGTCCCCGAGCTTTACCACTCCCGACTTGGTAACCAGGATGTTGGCAGGCTTGATGTCGCGATGGAGCACGCCACAAAAGTGCAGATACGACAGGGCGCGCGCGACTTGCAGCGCAATGACTGCAGCCACGGACGCCGGCAGCACCGGCTGCTTGACCATCAGGTCATAAAGATCAATCCCGTCGACCAGTTCCATCACGATGAACAGCGCGCCGCGCTCGGCGTAGAAGTCGTAGACGTGAATCAGGTTCTCGTGCTGAAGCTGGGCCAGGGTCTGGGCTTCGCGGAAAAAGTGCTCCGCAAAGTGGGGGTCGGCCATGACCGCGGTTTTTAGGGCTTTGATCGCGACCTTGCGGCCCAAGCTCTCCTGCTCGGCGCGATAAATCACTGCCATCCCCCCCGAGGCCAGCTCGGCTTCGATTTTGCAGTTACCAACGCGGTCGAGCATGGTCACCTATCACGCACTATCGTCGCTGCGCTTGCAGCCAAATCGCCACCGACCCACGAGCCTTCGCAAGCCATGGATCGAAGCCCGCAGCCGCGCGTTTGCACCCTTGCAGGCAGTCCGCCGCGCGCAGCTGGGAAAAGGGGATTTTTAAGTGCATCTGAGTGAGATACCATATCAGCCTCAGTCATCCCTGTGGATTTTGAGGGCTTTGGTGCGCGACGAGCCGAATGAATCTTTGATGCTGCGCTTTCGCGGCGGCGACGTACGTGCGTTTGAGCTCTTGCTCGGGCGGCACCAGCGTCCGATTTATGAGTTCGTGCTGCGCTCCGTCGGCCCTCACAACACCGCGCTGGCCGAGGATCTAACGCAAGAGACTTTTCTGCGCGTGGTCAAGCAGGCCTCCACGTATGAGCAGCGCGCCAAGTTTACGACCTGGCTTTACACCCTGGCCCGCAACTTGTGTATCGACCACTCTCGACGGATGGTTCACCGCAAAGCGCGCAGCCTGGACCAGCCCGACGATGAGGGACAGACGCTGCTAGAGCGCACCGCCGACACCGGACCGCCGACGGATCGCAAAGTCATCGGCCAGCAGCTGCAAGGCCGACTGCAGGAAGCCATCGACGCGCTGCCCGACGACCAGCGCGAGGTATTTTTGATGCGTGAGCAAGCCGACCTGTCATTTAAAGAAATTGCGGACATCGTCGGCATCTCAGAGAACACCGTGAAGAGTCGCATGCGCTATGCGCTGGAAAAACTTCGCGGCCAGCTCGCTGAGTACCAAGACATGGCACGGGCACTCTCATGACGCAGCACTGTAAATACGACGACCAGGTCCTCGATTATGTCTACGGGGAGCTTGCGCCTGAAGAGCGCACAGCGTTTGCGGCGCACTTGCCCGCGTGTACTTCCTGTCGCCCACAAGTGGACGGCATGGGCCAAGTACGCACGCAGTTTCGCGAGCAGCCGATAGCCGCTCCAGCGACGGATGCAATGCAGCGCATGACCGCAGTGCTGATGCAGGAAGCAGCCAAGGCACACGGTCCAGCGCTCTTAAACGGCGTCTCAACTGCAGCCCCCAGCGGCGGCGGTGGCCAAGTCATTCCGTTCCGGCCCCGAGGACTTCGCCGCGTGCTGCTTAGCCCGGCGACCGGCATTTTATCTGTTGCTGCGGCGGCTCTGTTTTATGTCGTCGTCCGCTCGTCTGCTCCGACCCAAGCACCAACGCCGACAGCGGCACCGGCTGGACAGCCTGTGGTCGCAACTTTGGCACCGCCACCAGCTCCAGCGGTAGCGGCAGCTCCAACGACAACCACGGCAGAAGCGGCCAAAGAAATCCCAAGTGAGCCGGCGGCTCCGGCTTATGCCCAAGCTGCAAACCAGCCGTCCTTAGAGCTAGGCACCAAGTCAGGCCGATTTGTCGCTGAAGAGTCGTCAGGAAAGCTTGCCGTCCGCGCTGACGGAAAGAAGAAGTCGCGCGACTCGCTGCTCGGTTCGCTACTGGCTCGAAATGATGCCAAGCCTTCCGACGGTCGAGCGCCGCAACCCGATATCAGCATGCGACAAATGGGAGGCGGCGCCGGCCCGACGCAAAGTAGCAGCTACGGCGCAGCGCCAACTTCGCCCCAGGCCTCCTCAGCACCGACCACCAAACAACTGGTCGTGGCCATGGCCGACAAGAACAAAGACAGCGCGCAAGATGAGTATCGCTCGGCGGAGAGCGGTCGCTTCGCGGCGCCGCCACCGGTTGCTGCCGCACCTCGTGCAAAGCAGGAACAAGCACCAGCTACGTACGAGGACCGCACCGTCAAAGGAGCCATCGCGCAGACCCAAGCCCGTCGCCAAGAAAAGGTCGTTGAGGCCTTATCTAATCAGTCCCTGGGGCAGCTGGGAACCGGCGCAGGCGTGGTCGCTCAGAACAACACGCGCGGCAACACTTGGTCGAGCAGCGACGCAGCGGCAGTGCAAAACCGGGCTGCCATCGGCGACTCGCTGGACAATGACAGTCGCAGTGGTGGATTTGCGCAGGCTCCGGCAGTTACCGCGCCCGCCCGTCGCGAAGAGGTGGCTGCAGCGCAAGTTCCAAGCAATGTCCGGGAAGCTAGCAAGTATGGCGCGGCAAAAGCGGACACTGGCGATGCTGGCGAGGCTCTAAATACGGTGCAGGAGCTGATGCGAAAAGGACGCTGCGCAGAAGCCCAGACTGAGCTTGCCCGAGTCGAGCGCGCGTTTCCCACCACTCCTGGGCTCTCATCGGTGCGGGCGCAGTACCAGCGCAGCTGCGAGCCGAGCCAGCAAAACAATGTGCTGCAAAACTCGCCACTGAATACGCCGGGGCCGCAGGAGGGCAACCTCGAACGGAACTACCAGCAAGACAGCGCCGGTTATGGGCAACAAGCTGAGCGGGAACGTCAGACGATGGGAATGCCGTCTGCATCGGCACCCAATCGCGCCATGTCGCGAACGGCCAAGATGCCCGCCAAGCCTGCGGCGCCAAACAAAGCCAAGGGCTCGTCCAAGGCTGCTGACTTGGCGCTATAAGTCGCGGCGACAGAAGCTACAGAAACAACGTCTGGGTGTCAGTCTTGCGAGGCTGACACCCAGATGTAATCAGTAGAAAGCAAACGCTAGCGAACCGGCGTCAGCCAGTGGGCGTAGCGGGGGTTATTTCCCTTCACTACGTCGAAGAAAGCAGCTTGTAGCTGCTTGGTCACTGGGCCGGGGCGACCCGCACCGACGCGGCGATCGTCGATCTCGCGAACGGGAGTGATCTCGGCGGCAGTGCCGGTCAAGAAGACCTCGTCGGCCAGGTACAGCTGATCGCGCGTCAGCGACACTTCCGCAGTGGGAATTCCCAAGTCCTGGGCCAACGTCAGCACCGAGTCGCGCGTGATGCCGGCCAAGATCGCTGAGGACAGCGGCGGCGTACACAGCCGGCCCTTGATCACCGCAAAGATGTTTTCGCCGGACGCCTCGGCGACCTGGCCGCTGCTGTCGAGCATGATGGCCTCGTCGTAGCCGCCTTTGAGGACTTCGCGCTTGGCGAGTACAGAGTTTACGTACTGCCCGCAGATCTTGCCTTTGGGGAGGCTCGACGACAGGCTGCCGCGGGTGTACGAGGACACTTTGGCGCGAATGCCGTTTTTGAGCCCGTCCTCGCCCAGATAAGTGCCCC
>JAGNNG010000002.1 GCA_017990795.1 Deltaproteobacteria bacterium | reverse complement strand
CCAAAGCCACCCTCGCGCGGGTCCATGCGCGTACCCAGCTTCGAGGCCACGCGCTGCGCCATCCGCGGCATCAGGCGACTGCCACTCTCGTCGCCAGCCCCGCGCAGCTCTAGCTGAGTCATCGCCCCGACCAGCTTACCCGCTTGCCCAAATACCTCGTCGCGGTCTTGACGGTAGGCCATATCCAGCGACTGCAGCACGCGCCGAAACGCGGGCCGCCCATAGCCGTCCTTGGGCGGAAAATAGGTGCCGCCAAAAAACGGCTCACCCTCGGGAGTCAAAAAGATCGTCAGCGGCCAGCCACCGTGCTCGCCCAGCAGCTGCAGCGCATGCTGATAGATCTGGTCGACGTCGGGATGCTCCTCGCGGTCGACCTTGACGTTGATAAAGTGCTGGTTCATCAGCGCCGCCGTCTCAGCACTCTCGAAGGATTCGTGCGCCATCACATGACACCAGTGACACGCCGAGTAGCCAATCGACAGCAGGATCGGCTTGTCCTCTTTCCGCGCCTGCGCAAACGCCTCTTCGCCCCACGGATACCAATCGACCGGATTGTCCTGATGCTGACGAAGGTAGGGGCTGGACTCAAACTGTAGGCGGTTGGGCACGCGAGACTCCTTCAGGAAGATGCGGGACGGGCACAAGTGCGGCGCTGCTAGCTAGCGCGCGCCCACCCGTCACATGAACTCTAAGATACCGGCTGGCCGCAAGAGCACACAAGCGCGATTCCCGCCCATCGCTACTGCGATTTGCTTATTTATCATCATAGTGCCGCAAGTCGCATTTATTATGCTTTTATATGTTTAATTTTAGCAACTAGCGTACAGATCAAGATCTGAATCTTTGCGGATAATCTGGTAGGCAATTTTTATTTGGTTAATGCCAATCTCCAAAAGAAATGAGCTATTACGGCCATAACTTTTGCTGCCTAAGATATAAAAATTAGGCTCGGGATTGCGCAGTGTCTCGGGACCTGGAGCGGGCTGCGCCATGCAGTCTTTAGAGGCGCCCAGTAGCGTGGCGGCCAGCTTCATTGGGCCAAGACTTGCGTAGCACTCGTGAACTTGCAGCTCGCGATAAAGGTCGCGGTCGGGGCCGTAACCGGTCAGACCGATTACCTCATCAAACAGCTCTTCGACGACGGCGACTGACGGATCTGCGGCGTCCTCGCCAGCTGACCCCTGGGCAATTAAGCGCACACGTAGCCGGTGACCCTCAGCCCCGATCGCGTCGACCGCCATCCCTGGCAAGTAGCGCAGCGAGGGACGCTCCGCACCAGCCGACACCGCCCCAAGCGCGGCAATACGATTCGCCTCTCGGTGCAGAGCCGCCCGGGCCGGCAGGACATCGCCCTCGATCGGCGAGTACGGCTGCGCCACCGGCTTGCGCACCGCCCACACCACTTCGGTTCCCGGCGCGGCCATAACCAGCTCCGATAGCGCACAGATCGTCGTCGCTGCCGAGAGCCCAGCCCCAACCAGCAGCACCCGCCGCTTGGCAAAGCGCGAGCGCTCGCGGCCCAGCACATCGGGCAGGTGACGAATCAAGCGCTCTCGCAGCCAGCGCTCCCCGGGGGCAGGTACGCCGCCGACGCCGATGTGATTGGGCTGGCCATAGGTGCCGCTACAGTCGAGCACCACATCCGCCAGCGCCGTCCGCTCGCCCGCTTGATCCTCCAGCAGCAGGCGAAACGGCGTCAGCGCGCGCGCCGCTTGACCGATCTGCTCGCCCTTACGCAGGCCCGCTTTTCCGACGCTGATGACGCTGGTCTGGGTCTGCACTTTGCCCCGCAGCAGCGGGTCCTGGCTAAGCGGCAACAGGTAGTGACGAAGGTACTGCTCGCCGGTCGGACACTGATCTGGGCTTTCAAGAAGCGCCGCCTCGCTAACCGCTGCCGCCAGCCGCTGCCTGCCCAGCGCTGAGGTATTGCGTCGCCACGGCGAGAACATCGCCACCTGACCCCAGCTCTGCACCGCCGCCCCAAGCTCGCCGCGCTCGTAGACGGTGACGTCATGGCCGAGGCACGCGCCATAAAGCGCCGCTTCCATGCCGATCGGCCCCGCGCCCAAGATCGCTACCCGCCGCGTGCCTGCCAAATCGCCTTCTGTCATGTCTCCTCCGATGGGGTAGGACGGCTATGCCATTTCCCACGCAAAAAAGGCAGGCCCGAGCCAGAAAACTAAAACCGCCAGCCCCGCGCCGATAACCCCAAGACCCCGCAGACCTAGCTTGCCGCGAAAATTCTCTACAAGCTACAGAAACTACAAATTCTCGACCGTGCGCGAATCCCTGCGGCTAGTCTCGCTGCGCGACTGCGACCCAGGCCGTGCCAGTCACAGGCAGTGCCAATTGCGAGCTTGGCTGTTTTGAGCTGATTACCGACGCGGCAGCCAGGGCATTCTCGTGCTACCCTTTCCGCCGTGAGCGATAGGCCGCGCCAGGGGCCGCAGCCCCTCCCACTTCCGCTTCCGGCCATCGTGCCGCTACGACGCACTCTGGTGACCAGGGTGCTGCAGGTCGTTGCGGCGGTGATGCTGCTGTGGCTGGGCGTGTTTTGGGGCCTAAACGATCGGCGCCTGGGCACGCTGATTACGCGCGTCGTCGGCTCTCAGGTGCGGGGCCAGTTTAACCTCGGCTACGCCCACTACGACTACTGGAGCAGCCTCGGTTCGCTCATCCTCAACACGCCTGCGCCAGTGTCGGGCGGCGACTTTGAGATGCTGGACCCAAACGGCAACTTGGTGCTTAAAGCGCCGCGCATCAAAGCCCAGATGTACGTCGGTGAGCTGGTGCGAGGGCTGCTGCGCACCGCGGTCAGCGCACCCTTTGGCCGCGGCAGCTTTATTGAGCTGCACTTTTCTCAAGGCCACCTGTACGGCGGCGTCGCGCGCATCCAACCGATCCGCATCAAGCGCCTGTATCCACCCGGCACCACTGGCCCCGAGTTTGGCACCGATATCAACATCATCGCCACCATGGCCAGCCGCAAGCCCAAGCCCGACGACGCACCGCCAGGGCCTGGGCATGTACGAATCACGGTCGACGGCGCAGGCCTGACTTTTGAGCACGTCGACTACGAGATGCGCTTCCCCGGCTGGCACGGACGCGTCGAGGAGCTGCGCGGGGCCGCAACGCTGCGCATGTCCACCGACCCCGCCGAGAACAGCCCCGGCCTGCTGAGCTTTGTTCACGAAGTCTCGCCGATGAGTGCGCCGCGCGGCGAGATTGTGCTGGGCACTCCCGACGCTGAGGGCAATGGCACGTTTGCCTTCCCGCTGCGTGACCTGGAGATTCGTCGCTTTGGTGCCCGCGCCAGTCGCAAGCAAGACCTGGTCTTCCGAGGCAAGACCCTGGCCCGCAACACCCCGGTCGAGTTCGACGGGCGCTTGTTAGACACCTACTGCGACGTCGGTGTGCGGCTGGATCTCAGCTTTGAAAACGGCCACGGTCTGACCGAGCTGGTGCCAGGTGGACTGCTGGCGGGACAGCCGCGCGGACGAGTCCACTTTTCGGGGCCGCTTTCCTCGACGCTGCCAACCATGCAAAGCGGTCGCCCCCATCTGTGCCTGGCCGAGAGCTGGCACCAGCAGCAGTTTTCCCGCGTCCCCGAGGAGCGCGTCGTCAACATCAGCGGCCAGGTAGCTAGCGTCGACGCCAACATCGCCACCGTGGCAATCACCAACGGCAGCAGCAAGTTCACCGTGGTCAGCGGCGAGCTAAACCTACCGCAGGTAGTCGGTGACGCGCTCGGGGGCCAGGTGCGCGCCGAGCCGATGCACATCAACTTCCTTGGCGACATGCCCTGGTTTGCCAAGATCAGCGTCACCGGTGGCGACCCGTCGCAGGTTGGGATGATGCCCAAAGTGCTGCAGCCGATCGTCGCTGGCAAGCTGCGAGGGTCTTTCCGCGTCTCGGGCCACTTGGGCAAAAACGCGCACCCTGAACGCATCCAGATCGACCGCGTGGATGCCATCGTCGATCGCTACGCTCACAACGACCCGCTACCCAAAGAGATGAAGCTGCTCGGCAACTTTACGTACACGCCCGAGATGGTGTTTTGGCGAAACCTGCACCTCTCCGGCGAGACCTTGAGCATGGTCGCGGATCGGGGCAGCGTCGGACCGCGCAGCGGCAAAGTCGAGTCGCCAGTCGTCGAAATGCACGGCAAGGGCGTGCCGATTCACAAAGTGCTGCAGTTTTTCGGCGTCAATGGCACCACCGGCGACGCGGCGGTCAAGTTCCGACTCGGTGGCCATATCTTGCGCCCCGAGGTTCGCTCCGGCGAGCTGGTGATTCACGACCTGGATCTGCTGGGTCGCAAGTTTGACGAAGCGCAAAGCGAGTGGTCGGTAAATGCTGGCTCGCTAAAAGTTGAGAAGCTAAGTGCCCATGGACCTGCCGGCGCAGTGTCGGGAGACGGCTCGCTGCAGCTGTTCTTGCGCGATGTCTCGGAGCGACCTGCCGATCCGGTGATGAGCCTGCTGGCCAGCGTCAAAAATCTGAACATGAGCGCCATCGCTCCGTCGCTGCCGCTGACCGGCCTAATCTCGGGGGATGCCGATCTCAAAGGCACGCTGAAGCGTCCGCTGGGTCACTTGGCGCTGGATATGCCGTCGCTGAGCGCCCAAGATGGCACGTTTCAAAAAGTGGCCCTGCGCGCCGACTTGTCCGAGAGCGGCCTGCTGGTAAAGCCGCTAGAAGCCCTACTCGGCGACGGAAAAATCTGGAGCCAAGCCGATCTGCGGTACGAGCCAGGAAAGCCGCTGGACCTGCTTTTGGACCTGACGCGCCTACCACTGCGCGAGCTGCCGGGCATTATCGGCCTGTCCATCTTGGTCGACGGAAGGCTCGGCGGAAAACTGCGTGTCTTTGGCTCCACTGCACCGCTTAGCCCGCGCTTAGAAGGCAGGCTTACGGTGGACTCTCTGACCGTCAGTGGCAGGCCGATGCGCGTGCTCGGACCGACGCTGGAGCCGGACGCACTGACGCCGCCCACGGAGCCTGCGCCGCTGTTCTCGCTGCTTGGCATGGTGGTGCGCAGCCTCACGCTGTCGAGCGGTGCTCTGGACTTTACGCCCTACGGCACCGGCACCCGCGTCGCTGGTCGCCTGTTTGACACCTTCGATCTGGAAGGCGCGGTCTTTGTCGATGCAGGCCGCCCACACGGTGATCTGACGGTACGCTTTGGCTGCAGTGGTTTGCCCGCTCGTCCTACCGCACGCAATGCCGCGCCTGCCGGGACCAAGCCGCGCATGAGCACAGCGACGGCCTCCCCGCTGGCGGCGATGACCTGTGACTGGGTGGTCGGCAAGCTGCTCAAAGACTTGGTGCAGCTCGGGGACGTCGCCGTGCTCGGTAGCGGTGAAGTTAGAGTGCGCTTCGGCGATGATCCACGACCGCTGTTTGCACCACAGGTAGCACCGGCCATGCCCGCTGCCGCCAGCTGTCCCAAGCTAGCGACACGCAGCTTGCCCGACGACATGCCCCTGCCGTTTGGTGCCACGCTGCGACTGACCCGCGCCCAGATCATTGTCCACACCGTCAACGACGACGGTGAAGACCAGCGCTATCAAGCCTTCAACGAGGGCGATGTCTTTGTCTGCACCGACAGTCGCGACATCGAGATCGGTCAGGCGCACCTGCATACCTCACGACAGCTCGTCGAAAAGCAGCCCGCGTCTGCCGCAGCTGTCACCCAAGCAGCCATGCCAGCAGTCGAGCCAGCCAGCAACGAGAATGCCCACAGCAGCATCGATTCAGGCGAGGTCTCGTTAAGTGGGCTGCTTAGCCCGACGCGCAGCGACCTGCACATCCTGGGACTTTTGCGGCTGGAACTTTTGGAGCACCTGCTACGCGCTAACTTTCGCCATACCCACGGCGAGGCCAGCGTCGATGTTCACGTCGTTGGGCCCAGCAATAGCTTGGCCCTGCGCGGCACCGCCGACGTGAAGAGCGCCTACCTCCTGCCGTATGACATCGACACGCCGGTTGATATCTCGTCAGGCCGTCTGGTGCTAACGCCAGAGCTTGCGACGCTGCAAGGTCTGCGCGTCAAAGTCGACGGTGCTGAGACCGTCGCAGCTGGCACCATTGCCGTCGATAAGTGGTCGCCGCTGCAGCTTGGCCAGATGAACTTCCAGCTTACCGGCGAGCTGTCTGCACGCCTCATCCAGTGGCAGTTTGCCCGCAACCTGGCCGAAGCGCGCGGCAGCATGGCCATCGGCAACCTGCACCTAACCGGCACCTTACGTCGCCCCATCGTCGACGGTGTCGTCAAAGCCAAAGAGCTGTTTTTAAACCTACGTCGCTTCCATGAGCTGTTCTTCTCGCGCGGCACGCTCCGCTTTCAGCGTCTGGGCGCTGCGGATTCGGGTCGCATCTACATTGGCCGCTCCGCCAGCGATGGCAGCGGCGAGCCCCTCACCGGCACCGTCGACGGCGACGGCAAGCTGGTCCTAAACGGCACCGTGGACCACTCCGGCCTGGGCGACTTTATGCAGTCCAGCTGGTATCGCGCGCTCGACGCTGTCCGCATTACCATCAAGCTCGACAACGCTCGCCACAGCTCGGGCGGCGTCTACAACGTCGAGATGACCACGCCCGGCCTGCTGCTCGCTGGCAACCGCGACGAGATGCACCTGACCGGCGATGTCGAGGTCGTCTCGGGCCGCTACATGCAAGACTTCGACTTGGCCGACCGCTTCTTGTCCGCCCGCCGCGTCATGGAGGAGGACAAGCCATTTTGGGACGGCGATCCGTTCCTGTCCGGCCTGAAGTTGGGTCTAAACGTGCGCACCCGCGGCACCTTCCGCGTCTTTAACAACATCGCCGACCTGCGCCTGGCCACGACTCGCTTCACCGTCAACGGTCCGCTTGAAGACATCGCCATGGGCGGCGTCATCCGCGTCGACAGCGGCGTCTTTTTTGTGCCCGGTCTGCGCGGTGAGTTTCAAGTCAAAGGCGACAGCAAGATCGAGTTCTCCGACAGCGCACGCTGGCCCGATACGCCGTTTGTCGATGTCCGAGGTGGCGCGCGCGACTTCGACCAAAACGATCAGCAGCGCAACATCGAGCTGGCCCTGCGCGGACGCGTGCGCGAGCTAAAAGTGGAGTGCCTGTCGTCGGAAGGGATGTCGACCGCCGACTGCGCCAGCTACCTTCTGCTCGGCGACTTGTCAGACAGCATTCGCGGCGGTCGCGCGCAGGTCACGCCGACGTCGGTCTCCACCGGTACAGGCTCTCGCGCGCTGGAATACGGCGATCCGGCAGCGAAGCTAGTCACCAGTCAGCTGCTGACCAATCAAGTGGCGGACCCGCTGCGCGAAAAGCTGCGCCTCGATACCGTGCGCATTCAGTTTGGCGTCAGTACCTTTGACCTGCAGCTGTGCAAGCGGTTCGGGCTCTACGTCCGCATGTGCGGTCTGGCGGAGTGGGGCATCCTCGGCAATGCAGCAGCGCGCTATCGCGGCTTTGGCGAGCTGCAGCTCTCCGATCTGTCCGTCAGTCAGCTCAGCCTAGAGCGCATCGAGCGCGGCTTTAGCTTCCTGGAAGACACCATCAACCGCTTCAAGCTCCAAGCAGGCTTCCGTCTGCCACTGCGCTACTAAGCGCCCTCGCCGGCTGAACCTCGCAACCTTCGCGCAGCCGATAGAGCATGCGCCACACCGGATCGCCAAAAGCGGTCACTCGCTCCTCACGCTGCGAGACGGCGCCGTAGGGATTTTGGCGCAGAAACGACCATTCGCCAGCGACGTTGTACAGCAGCGGGCAGCACTCCAGCACCGCCATCGCATCTAGCGCCAGGTCCCAGATGTCGCTCTGGAAAAACAGCTCGCCGTCGTGCTGTAGCAGCTGACACAGGACCTCGGCCAGCTCGGGCGTTACCACTCGGCGCTTGTGCTGCGCGCGCTTAAACCACGGGTCGGGAAAGTTGATGAAAAACCGGCGCACGCTGTGCTCAGCAAACAGCGACGGCAAATCAACATTGATGTGAGCGAACACGGCGCGCAGATGCGGCAGCCCTTCAGCCTGGGCGCGCTGGTTTACGTCGTCGACCAGCGGCTCGCGCAGCTCCACGCCGATGTAGCTGGTCTGGCTGTCGACCCGCGCTTTTTGAAACAGAAACTGCGCATCGGCACAGCCCAGCTCGACCTCCAGCGCCTTAGGAGCGTCGACGGGTAGCTGCAGACGCGACGGCGCAATGTGCATCAGTCGCAGACGAAGAGGATTGACGTGGTGACGAACCCGGACGGCCATGGCGGCCAGAGCCTAGCCGAATTCTCGGGCCCACGTCGCGCGATTTAGCATCCTCAGGGCCGACGCTCGCGCTGGCTACAGGCGGACGATTAGCGCTCCGCCGCTGGCCTGCGCGACAGCCACACCACAACCAGGCGCTGGCCCCTAGAAAACTCCTGCAGTTGCAGTTCGACCAGCACCAGCTCAGTGGAGAACGGCAGCAGATATTGATCGGCGGGTTCGCCATCACGACAAACGGTGTGCTGAAAGTGTTGAGGATGAAGCTGCTGCACCAGCGAGCGCGCCCAGGCCACCTGCTGCGCGACGCTCTGCGTGGCGACTGCCAAACTGATTTCTGATGAGAAATCAGATTCAATCCAAAATCTGCTGAGGTGATGAATATAGCAGTGCTGGTCGGCAACTTTTTTCATCAAGTCCAGCGACCACCGTGGCTGACTTTGAGTGTTTTGGTCTGTTCTCAGTGGCATTTCTTTGGCGTAACTGCCGCTTTCCAACCTCGATCTGTCGTCGAAGCAGGGCCGACCAGCGCACATTATCTGACCCAAATTAGTTATCAATGGCCTCAAAATGTTGTATTGAGTCCAACATTTTTGGATTAACTCTTATTTAGAGTGCTGATATTTAGCAAAACGCACTTTTACACAGCGCTTACCGAGCGTCATTATTTACTAATTAATAGCGCGTTATCTGCACAAACAATACGGATTAACCAAGCAAAATAACTATCCTTGACAGTGGAAAAGCCGCAAATAGAGACTGCCTAAGCGTCGGCCACACTTATGGCGATTGCTCATCGGCAATGACTCAAGAAGCTACTTATAAGTGCATAAAGTGCGGAGCCAAGGCGGTGCGCAAGCGCGCGCGACCGGGGCGTACCATGCGCTATCGCAATATGGCTGCGCTGCCGATCCCGGACGACTTTGGCATTCCGACTTGTGGCCGCTGCCACGCGGAGTATCTGGACGAAGCGACGGGACAGGCGCTGGAGCCGCTGCTGCGACAGGCGTACCAGCAGGTGCTGCAGCAGCGCGCGCGACAGGCGATTGATGCTGTCACCGCGCATATCTCGCAGCGACGGCTAGAGACGCTGCTTGGGCTGTCTCAGGGCTACCTCTCGCGGCTGCGCGCCGGAGCTGGCAACCCAAGCCCGGAGCTGGTAAGCCACCTGGCGCTGATCGCTCACGACCCGAAGCTGCGTCTTCTTGAGCTCGAGCGCTACTGGGCGACGCCAGAGGGGCTGCCACTGCGCGGGGAGCTGGTCACGCTACCGCGCTGATGTCGCGCCCGCCGACGCTGTCGTGGATGTCGGCACAACCTTGGTCCGAACCAGCCGATAATGGGGTAACGCGCCTGCGCTAGGTCTGGCTACGAACTTTTACGTAGCGCCCGAGCGGCAGCGCCTCACTTGCAGGCAGAGGGACGGACGCCATGTCGTTAAAACACGACCAAGCCCACCAAAAAGACCCATTCGCGGTGCTCAGCCAAGGCGTCGAGCGCATCGTTAAGAAGAAGCACGCGCACAACTCTGACGATGTGGATGGTAGCGACCCGGCCCCGCAGGCCCTGCAAGCGCACGACACCGCCGAGCCACCTCAGAGTCGGGCATCCAGCAGTGCCGCCGCTGTGCTGATGTCGCACTGGTCTGATCAGAAGTCACCGACCTCGGGACCGATCGACACGCTGACGGGTGCGGACCGGCAGAACATGATCAACAAGCGCAAGAAGGCCGAGCCTCAGGCCAATACCGCCGAAGAAGACAAAGCCGCAGCTCCGCCCAAAGAACAGTCGGTCGAATAGAATTTTCCGACTATCTCGTAATATTTATTTATCAATTAACTGCGCTAATTATCGATTAATATTGCAACATTCGAGCGCGCGTTGATTGGTAAATAAGATTATCTTTCAATTGCTGACATCGCTAGGCCACAGTCGCTAGCGTCACCAGCGCCCCCGCCAACCTCACCGCTTGAGTCATCAGCCTTAGCAGCGCCTCCGCCCGCTGTAGATTGGCCAACAGGTCGCGTAGCTCTTGATTGGCGCGGACTAGATCGTCGTAGATGTCGCGCACGATGGGGTTGTTGTCGGCAAGCTGCGTCGCTGCGGCCCGCCAGTATGCATCGCGGGCCGCAGCATGCAGGTTGCGTAAGGTCTGGCGCTCTTCGACGGTCTCAGTCGCTTGATAGATGGTGTCGAAGTCGTTTTCTAGACAGTTGTAAACGGCTTGAATGGCGGCCAGATATTCAGCGTGCGGGCTCGCAGTCGGCATCGGTAGCTCCTTAGGGCCGGGCTCCTAGCGGGTCGGACAGACCGAGGCGCCCCCCGAGGAGCTACTGGGCAGATTGATCGATTGCAGCACAGGAACCAGCAGCGCCGCTACAGTGCGAAAATCCAGCGGCTGACCGCGCTCTAGGCTGACGTGTTGCCGCGCGAGCGCTTCGAGAATCTGCACATGCTGCTCCAGCCGCGCTGCTTCTTGAAGGCGCAGCTGCTGACCCCGCTGCTGCAGAGCCGCGACGAGGGCCGCTTGCAAATCCTTCTTCTGCTGGGCAGTGAAGGTTGCGCTCTGCTGCGAAAAGGCCAGCTCGTCCCAGCGCAGTCCCAGGCCCGCCAGCTGGTTGGTCAGAAGCTCGCCCGGCGTAAGCAGTCCGCGCACCAGCAGCGCCCGCGCCAGCACTTGTCGCGACTGAAGCTGCTGCTGCTGGACCGAGACATAAAGTGGCAGTTCGGCGCGCAGCAGCGTCACCAACTGGGCGAGCACGAGACGAATTTTTTGACTGGCTAGCTCGAGCGTCTTGCCTTTCGATAGGCCGACGCGCAGGCCGGGCTGCGATACCTGTGCAGGCTGACCTAGCTCCGGCGGCTTGGGGCTTGCGGCACTTGGTTGTTCAGGACAGCCTTCGACCAGCGGTGGGTCGGTCAGGTAGTCGGCGCGGTCTAGTTCAACCATGAGGTTGTCCAGGATCGACTCGGACTCACTCTGCTGAGCGGCTTGGGTAAGCTCTTGCATGTGCTCGTAGGCTAGCGACAGCTTGCCGACGACACGCAAGCGCAGGCGCAGGCTCTGCTGCACGGACTGCAGGTGACAAAGCGCCGACTTAGACAGCGGCTCGGTGCCAATTAGCGGCGACGCCAGAGCTTGCCCTTCTACATAGGTCAGCAGCCCCTGCCGTGTCCCTTCCAGCTGCACGCTCAGCGACTGCGTGGCCTGCAGCGCCTGCTGCGACAGCCGCGCTGCGCTTTGCACGTTCACTCCGCCGCAGCCAAGACTAGTCAAAAGACAGAGCAGCCCCAGACGGAACAGCCCAAAGCCCGACGGTGCCCTTGCGACCTGCCCCACCATCAGTCTTTGCGATCCACAGCTTGCTTGTGCTTAGCAGCGGTCGCGCCGTCGCCCACAGCTGGATGCGATTCCGTCGCTAGTGGGGCAGCACTATCCCAAGGATAGTCGACCACTTCGACCTTCTTGGGCGGGCGAATCACCCGAGCCGAGGTCGGTGGTGATGGCTCGTCGGGCTCCCAGTGGCTGTACTCCCCGCGAGAGACGCCTTCCATCTCACCCTCGCCGTAGTCGATGTAGTCCTGCTCGTCGTCCACCAGCTTGGCCAGCGCCAAGTCATCGATGAACTGCAGGATCTTTTGCACCATCGACTGCGTAAAGCCGCGCTCGTTGCTGACCACACAGAAGCCCAGCTGCGCCGACTGCCAGGTGTCAGGATCACCGACCTCAGCGATGGCGCAGTTGTACTTTTGCTGGACGCGATCCTTGATGCGACGCAAGACCGCGCGCTTGTCCTTGAGAGACTGGCTCTCTTCGATCATCAAGCTGATGCGGCAAACACCGACGACCATGGTTTCTCGTATGGGAGATTTCTAACGAAGGGGGCGGGACATCCCGCGTAGCGATCAGACTACGCGGGAACTATGACTAGCTTAGCGTGGCGGCGGTCTCTTCGATTTCAAAACACTCGATCACGTCGCCGAGCTTCACATCGAGATAGCCGTCGATGGTAAGTCCGCACTCGTAGCCCTGAAGGACTTCGCGCACGTCGTCTTTGAAGCGTCGCAGCGAGCCGAGCTTGCCGGTATGTACCAGCACCGAGTCACGAACCAAGCGAATCAGCGCAGCACGCTTGATCACACCCTCGGTGACATGGCAGCCCAGGACCACGCCGATCTTGGGAATGCTAAACAGCTCGCGAACTTCAGCTTTGCCCAGCTGCTTGTCACGCTTCACCGGCGCGAGCAAACCCGCCATCGCGCGCTTCACGTCATCCAGAGCGTCGTAGATGATGTCGTACAGCTTGATATCGACACCCTCTTGCTCGGCGAGGCTGTTGGCCTTGCCAGCGGGACGAACATGGAAGCCGATGATGATCGCGTTGCCGGCTTTGGCCAAGTTTACGTCGGTCTCGGTAATACCGCCGACGCCCGACTGAATGACCGTAACCTTGACTTGCGAGGTGGACAGCTTCTGCAGTGCGCTCGATAGCGCCTCTGCCGAGCCTTGCACGTCGGACTTGAGGATGACCTTCAGCTCTTTGAGGCCGGCCTTCATCGCGTCCATCAGCTTGTCCAGCGACACTGGACCAGCCTTGGCGCGCTCTTTGTCAATGCGGCGGGTGCGACGGAACTCAACCAGTTCCTTGGCGGCGCGCTCGTCGGTGACAACATTGAGGACTTCACCAGCGCGCGGTACACCCGACAGACCCAGGACCTCGACCGGAGTTGATGGACCTGCCGTCGTCAGCTGACGACCCTTGTCGTCCATCATGGCGCGCACTTTGCCCATCTCTTCGCCGACGCAGACGATATCGCCCGACTTGAGCGTACCTTCCTGCACCAGCACCGTGGCCACCGAGCCACGCTTGGCATCCATTCGCGCTTCCACGACCGAGCCTCGAGCCGCCTTGTTCGGATTGGCCTTCAGCTCCATCACGTCCGACTGCAGCGCCAGCATCTCTAGCAGCTTGTCGATGCCCAGCTTGGTACGCGCCGAGACATCCACATAGATCGTGTCGCCGCCCCACTCTTCTGGCTGCAGACCATGCGCCGAGAGCTGCTGACGGATGCGATCCGGCTGCGCGCCTGGCTTGTCGATCTTGTTTACCGCGACGATGATCGGCACTTCAGCGTCTTTGGCGTGATTTAGTGCTTCCACCGTCTGCGGCATCACACCGTCGTCGGCAGCGACCACCAGGACGACGATATCAGTAACCTGCGCACCACGGGCACGCATCTCGGTGAAGGCCTCGTGGCCTGGAGTATCCAGGAACACCACGTCGCCCTGCGTCGAGCTGACTTTGTAAGCACCGATATGCTGGGTAATACCGCCTGCTTCGCCCCCAGCCACGTTGGCATTGCGGATGGCATCCAGCAGCGAGGTCTTACCGTGATCGACGTGGCCCATGATCGTAATAACCGGGGCACGCGGCAACAGATCCTCAGCGTTGTCAGCGACGTCGGATACCACGCTCTGCTCTTGGAAGGCGGTGGACTCGACGCGCCAGTCAAACTCGGTGGCAACCAGCTGCGCCGTATCGAAGTCGATCGGCGAGTTGATCATCACGCTGCGCATCCCAAGCTCCCAAATCTTCTTGAGAACGTCGGTTGCCTTAAGGCCCATCTGTCGCGCCAGCTCGGCGATGACGATGGCTTCGTCCATCTTAACCACACGCTTGTGCTCAGCTGCGGTGGTGATCTGCGTCGACTTGGCTTTGCGACCCACCTGCGGCTTCTGCTTGGCCCCAGCGCGCATCGTAACCTGCTGCTTTGGCGGCTGGCGCAGACGCTCACCGGTAACTTCTTGCCGAGGCCCACGGGCAGCAGCAGGATCGGGCTCACGAAAGCCAGCGCGAGGACTCTCGGCACTTGGCTTGGGCGGTGGCGGAGCGGGAGGCCGAAAAGCCGCAAGATCAATCACTCGGCCCGTTGGACCCAGTCCTTCACTGGCCCGACGCGTCTGTGCAGTAACAAAGACTCGCGATGGCGCTGCAGCTTCCGCTTGCGGCTCGGGCTTGCGCGCTGGCTCTTCTACTTTGCGCGCTGGCTCAGACGGTGCAGCCGCCACAGGCTTAGCAACAGGCTCAGTTGGCTTAGTCGGACGTGCCGCAAGTGGAGCCACCGCTGGCTTAGCAGCCTGCTCTTCACTCTTTGCGACCGGAGGCACGGGCTTGGCAGGGGCCTCGACCGCCGCGGTCGGTTCCTTCACCACGGTCGTCACAAGCGGCACCACCGGTTTCGAACTTACAACCGGTGCAACCGCCGCGGGCTGACTGACCACAGGCGGCGTCACCTTGGCAGGAGCTGGTGACTCGACCTTCGCCGTAACAACGGAAGGCTTGGTAGTAGCAGTTGCAGGCTCCACCTTGGACGCTACGACCACAGGCTCCACCTTGGCAGCAGGAGCGACCTCGGCCTTAGCAACAGCCGCAGGCTCGGTCTTCGCTACCACGGGGGCTGCCGGCTCAGACTTGACCGCTGGTGCTGGCACTTCAGGCTTGGCAACAACCACCGAAGCTGGCTGAGGGCGAGCAGCAGGAGCAGCATCAACCTTAGCTTTGACTTCCGGCTCGGCCTTGGCAGTGGCAGGCTTCGCCTCTACCGGAGCTGGCTTTGTCTCTGGGGCTGCACTGACAACCGGAGCGGCAACAGGCACCGGACGCGCAACTGGCTTTGGTTCAGTGACGACCGAAGTGGCGGGCCGAACTGCTGGCGCTTCCGCCCCGGGAGCACGCGCTGCAGCTGCAGGCCGCACAAATACCGTTGGCGCAGCGGGCGCTGGCGGCGGCGCAGGAGGAGGTGGCGGTGCAGCGGGCTGACGCAGCATCGTCCCATCTTTGGCGCGACGACGAATTACCGTGTCGGACAGGCGCTCCTGAACGGTGTTCTCCTGGCGCTCTTTGTCGACAGCCCGGCGAATACGCAGCACGTCCTCAGGCTCAAGGCGTGACATATGATTCTTCGCCTCGATGCCCAGGGCCCGGATCTTGGTTACCAAATCCTTGTTGAGAATCCCCAGCTCCTTTGCAAGCTCGTAAATGGGGATCTTGCTGCCTGGCATGCCGGTGCCCATGCTCTCGGTGTTCATGAATGGTTGTCCTGATTCCTATCGCTCGCCTGGGTGCTTGCGGCGAGGCTTTGGCGCGGGCCGGGTCGCTCGGGCTGCGCTGCGCTGAAGCCCAACTCGCTATGCACTGCGACATCACTTACGACAACTTTGCGGCGTAGCGACCGCGCGAAGCCTCCGCGCAGTGCCGCCTTTATACACTCAGATCGACGATGCACATAGACACCACGGCCAGCTGCCCGCCGCATGTCCTGGTCAAAGCGAAGACGACCCGCCGTGTCCGACACAGCGCGTACTAGTTCGTGCTGAGCTACCTGCTTCTGGCAGCCCGCACAAGTACGCACCGGCCCAACCTTAGTAGGCCTCTTTGCTTCGCCTTCATGCATTATCGCGTGTTGGATCATCTGTATTTTACTGCTCTCCGTCGGCACTCTATCCAGTGCTGAGGCATGAGACTAGCGACCACGGCGCTCCTGCGAAACCAGCCGACGAATCTTACGCTTTACTTCGCGCGCTTCATCCAGGCTTAAGTCAGCAGCGCGAGCCAAGCGCTCTTCGTCTTCCTCATCCATTGCTTCCAGCGACTCATACCCAGCATCTACCAGACGAGCGGCGATCTCGCTGTCCAGGCCGGGTATTGCGCTGTGAGATTCCGCAGCAGCCGGAGCAGCGGCGGGGCGATTCGAAGTTGGCGAAGGCCGCGCGGGCGGCTCAGCAGGACGCTCGGTACGACCGGGACGCTCAGGCCGAGCGGTCAGCGGTGCCTCACCACGCTCACGGCGCTGCTCGTTGACAAACGATAGAGCGGCATCTTTCAGACGCTGCGCGCCGGCTTCACCACCGACGCCGGGCACGCCTTTTAGCTCCTCAATGCGAGCATCCGCGACGTCTTGAGCAGAACGCCAGCCCAGCCGGAATAGCGTGCTCGACAGCTCATCCGAAGAACCTGCCAGCTCGGCTAGGACGCGTCGCTCGACGCCTTCTAGCTCTTTGACGCGACTCTCAGCATGGATATCGATGCGCCAGGCGGTCAACTGCGAAGCGAGCCGTACGTTCTGGCCCTTCTTGCCAATGGCCAGCGACAGCTTTTCGTCTGGAACGATCAGCTCCATGGTGTGGTTTTCGGCATCAATCACCACGCGGGCTACTTCAGCGGGAGCGATCGCGTTGCAAACAAACCGCGCCGGGTCATCGCTGTAAGGAACAATGTCAATCTTCTCGCCACGAAGCTCTTGCACCACGGCTTGTACGCGAGAGCCTTTGATGCCCACGCAAGCACCCACCGGATCAACGTCTCGATCCCGAGAGCTGACTGCGATCTTGCTGCGCGACCCAGCCTCACGGGCCGAGGACTCGATACGCACGATCTTCTCGTAGATCTCGGTCACTTCTTGCTCGAACAGCTTCTCAAGCAGGCCCTTGTGAGCACGCGACAAGATGATCTGCGGGCCGCGCGCGTTCTTCTCGATATCGACGACGTAGGCCACGATGCGATCGCCGATGCGGTAGTTCTCACGCACGACCTGCTCGCGCACGGGCAGGATCGCCTCGGTCTTGCCGAGATCGACGATGATGTTGCCGCGCTCGAAGCGACGGACGATGCCAGTAATCAGCTCGCCCTTGCGATCGCGGTATTCGTTAAAGGTGTTCTCGCGCTCGGCTTCGCGAATACGCTGAATAATGACCTGCTTGGCGGTCTGCGCAGCGATGCGCCCAAAGCGCTTTACTGTGTCGTGCAGGTCGAGGATGTCCCCGTATTTCTGCTCTTGCTCAGCGGCCTTGTCCGACTCTGCATCAGAGTAAAAAATCTGGAACAGCAGCTCATCACCAACCTCGGCCCGGAGCTTTTTGCGATCGGCATCAGTCTTCTCGATGTCGCGACCGCGCACGCCCGCTTGCTCGGTGACAATGCATACCTGAAACAGGTCGACCTGCCCGCTCTCCTCGTTAAACTGCGCCTCGAGCTCGCGCTCCAGGCCGAAGACCTTCTTCGCGGCAGTCAGGATGGCCTGCTCGAGAGTCTGGACAAGGACCTTCTTATCGATCCCTTTGTCCTTCCCTACTTGCTCGAGCACCATCGAAAGGTTCGGTTGCATGGTTTTTCCTTCACGTCTATCGCAGCGACGAGGCAGTTTTGGAGTGGGGGCCTAACTTTGGCGTCGATTTCTAAGAATCTATGCCTAGGTCAGACCGCACATCAGACCAAAGACCGCACCGTGGACTTATCTTGTGTCTCGTTTGCCTGAGTCTGGTTGGTACGACCCAGCAGTACTGTACGGATCGGTTCAGTATGGGTAGATCAAGTTTGCTTTTTCGATCTCCGAGACAAAAAGAGTGACTTCACCTGCCGTGTCGTCTTTGAACTTCACAACGGCACCGGTGCCAGATTCGACAACAGATTCAATCGCACCCACGAAGTTGCGCTGGGGAGCTGCATCACCCTTGGGTGGGGGCAGTCCTTTCCAAGTTTGCTTGGCATCCATGCGCAGACGCACCTTGGCGCGCTGACCGCAGAACCGCTGAAAGTGCTCACTGTTCTTGAGCGGTCGCTCCACACCCGGCGAGCTGACCTCCAAGTTGTAGGCGCCTGGAAGCACCTCGTGTACATCCAGCAGCGCTGAGACTTCGCGCGAAACCTTGGTGCAGTCTTCGTGAGAAACAAACCCCTGCCCAGGTAGTCGATCGATAAAAAGTCGCAACACATTACCGCTGAGCTCGCGTCGAAAAACGAGATCCACAAGCTCGTACCCCTGGCCATCTACGGCGGGGCGAATCAGCTTGCTTACGGTGTCAATATCAGCGGCTTTCATCGTCTCTTTTGCTTGGGTTGGCGGTTGGTTAGACCCGTTGACAAAAAAATAGGCGGGTCCGGAAGGGCCCACCTTTGTGGATTCCTGCCAAAAATGTACTCGAGTGCTTACCACTTTCTAAAGGTGGATGACAAGAGTCCTGCACATTTCCGAGGACTTCCTTGTTCGATCCTAAAACCTAACGCGGCTTAAAGATCGTACGAGCTTGCGCTGGGTTAGCCAATTGTGCCCGGATTTTTTTGTGTTAAGAGTTTTCTTCTGATGCCGCTAGAAACCCGCGAAACCAAAGACCAGCTAGAGTCCCTCGGAGAGCGCCTTGGCGTCCTCCGTGGGCATCTTTGACATCGAGAACCACCGCGTCCGCCTGCTGGAAATTGATCAGCTGACGCAAGACCCAAACTTATGGAATGAGCAGGCCAAGGCGCAAACGCTGCTAAAAGAGCAGGCGCAACTCAAGCAAACAGTGGGGGAGTTTGACCGCTTGCTGCAGGGGCTCTCTGATGCGCGCGTGCTGCTTGATCTAGCGATCGAAGCGCAGGACGCCGAGACCTATCAAGAGTGCCAGCAGCAAACACACAGCATCGCGCAGTCCATTGAGCAGATGGAGCTGTCGCGAATGCTCGCGGGTGAGCAGGATCACACCGATGCGCTGGTTTCGATCAATGCGGGCGCAGGGGGCGTGGACGCGCAGGACTGGGCCGACATGCTGCGCCGCATGTACTACCGCTGGGCCGAGCGCAACGGCTACGCCATGGAAGAGCTAGACCTGCAGGAAGGCGAAGAGGCCGGTATAAAGTCGGTGTCGTTTGCCGTGCGCGGACGCTTTGCATTTGGTTATCTGCGCGCCGAGGGTGGCGTGCATCGCTTGGTGCGTATCTCGCCGTTTGACTCCAACGCCCGGCGCCACACCGCGTTTGCCAGCGTCTTTGTGTATCCCGAGATCGACGACTCGATCGAAGTGGAGATCCGCGACGAGGATGTAGAGATGCAGACCATGCGCTCAGGCGGGGCCGGTGGTCAGCACGTCAACAAGACCGAATCAGCGGTGCGGCTGATCCACAAGCCGACGGGCATGGTCGCCAAGTGTCAGTCCGAGCGCTCGCAGCACAAGAACAAATCGACGGCGATGAAGATGCTGCGCGCGATGATTTACAACATGAAGCTGCGCGAGCAGGAAGCCAAGATGGACGAGGTCCACGGGCTGAAAAAAGCGATCGAGTGGGGCAGTCAGATTCGCTCGTATGTGCTGGCGCCGTACCGACTGGTCATCGACCATCGCACCGAGCTAAAGCTGAGCAATGTTGATGCGGTACTCGACGGCGAGCTCGATGAGTTTATCAAGACCTACCTGATCCAAAGCGCTGCGCCGCCGCCGATCACCTAGCTGCAGCAAGACCCCGGTGGCTTGGCTCTAACCAAGCCCCGGGGACTCGACCTGCAAAAATCGCTGCTCGGCTTAGTAGTCGTAGAAATTGACCAGGGCTTGATCAAACTTCGCGTGGTTTTTCTCGACGGGTGCAAACTTGCCAAGGCCAGGCAAGTACGAGAACGACTTGGCTGCACTGCCCATCGCTTGGAAAAACTCGACTCGGTCCCGGAACTGCTCGTGCGAGCCGTCTTTTTCGCCCTGAATAATCAGCGTCGGCACCTTCAGCTTGGACGCATCCACCGGCGAGGGCCGATACAGATCGCGCACGGCTCCGTTGGGCGCTTGATTCGACTCACCACGACAGACTTGCGCGCGGCGACGCACAAAATCAGGGTCCAGCTCTCCGTCTTCGGGCTTGAGCAGCGACGCCTGCTGACCCAGCGTGCGCAGCGGGCCTTCGGGCAGCGGACCGGTCTTTTCGACCAGCTGATAGCGCATCCCCAAAAGTGCCAGCTTGCCTACCTTGGCCGGCTTTTGCATCGCGTACAGCGACGCAGGCTGCGCTCCCCACTGGTAGCCAAAGATATGAACCTTTTCGACCCAGCGCAGGGCGCGAATAAACTCGACGGCGGCCTCGACATCCTTGGCGGCAGAGGCGGCATCAGTCCAGTCCTTATCGCTACGCTCGGACCGTCCATAGCCGTGCAGGTCGACTGCAAAGACGTCATAGCCAGCATCAGCCAGCGTCTCCATCATCGAGTAGCCGTGCTCTGGATCGGGATCGAAGGTGCAGCGGCTGGCCCAGGTGGCCCCATGCACCAGCAAGATCACCTTGCCGTTTTGCTTCCAGCTGTCCTCGTAGCCGACGCGGTATTTTTCGTACAGCTTCAGCTTTAAGGTCTCGCGCTCGGCGATAAGCTCGCGGGTCTTGATCTCGCGCGGCTCCAGCTTGCCACTGGCGGCGGCCTTGCTGCCCTCGGCAATCGGCCCCAAACAGAGCACACTGCCCAGGACCGTCCATACCAACAACTTTGCGTAACGATTCATGCCAGTCTTTTTAAGCATCGGGCATTGCGCATATCACCAGTGCGCGCGCGTTGGCAAGCCACCCGAGCATGCCCGCTTCGCATTCCCAAGCCACCCACCACGCCGATTACGTGGCATTCGCTTCTA
>JAGNNG010000162.1 GCA_017990795.1 Deltaproteobacteria bacterium | reverse complement strand
TACGCCAAGTCGCGCTCAGGCTCAGTCAAAGCGGACAGCCCCCGCAGCTCCTACATGCACAGGCAGAGCAGCCCTACCTGCAGCAGCTGCAGCACCTACTAACCCGACTGCCCGCGTCGGTGGGTGATAGCCTCCAGGTGCTGGTGCCACAGGTCCGAGCCGCCCTTCGCGTCGCAGAGGATGACGACGCGCTGTTTTTCCGGGCTCAGCGACTGCTGCGGTGGGCACTGCTAAGCCATGGAGCCAAGCTGTGCCAGCAAGGAAGACTTCTTCAGCCCAGCCAGATCTTCGACTTGCCCACCGACCTGCTGCTTTTGCTGCTGCGTGATCACGCAGGACCACTGCAGCTCACCCTACCGAGCGGCCCGTCACAAAATCTGGACCTGCTCGCGCTCGCCAAAGTGGGTGCGCAGCAGCGGAGAGCGGCACGCGCCCTCGTGCCACCGACTCAGTTTGTCGCAGGTAAGCCGCACTGGTCCCAGCCTGCGGCCCGCATCCTCTCGGGATATGGATTGCCCGCAACGATAAGCGTGGCTGTACGCGGGCGAGCACAAGTGATTCCCACGCTGGATCATCCGCCGCAGCCAGCGAATCCCAACGACCCCAGCCACGAGGCAACCATCTTGGTGCTACCAGTGCTACTGCCGTCTTGGGCGCCCAGCCTCTGGCAAGCTGCTGCTTTGGTAACCGACAGCGGCGGCGCTTTTTCACACGGGGCCATCCTAGCCCGCGAGCGCGGCATCCCAGCCGTCTTGGCCACGCGCGAAGCCACAAAGACAATCCAAGATGGAGACGAGCTTTTGGTCGATGGCGCACGCGGTCGCGTCTTCATCCTTGATCCGACGCGACACGACCCAGCGATAGACTAGGTACCTCGCAGGACAGACGGCCCAAAAGTTGCCACGCATGACCCAAACCAGAGCGTCCGGGATCGTCGACATACTTGGCAATCCGCGATAGGCTCTTGTCCATGTCTGCTCGTCGCACCGTCGCACCAGATATCAGTGGCTGTAGCTTTCTTATTTACGCCGCAACCCTGTCCTTTGCAGTTCTACGCGCGCCGTACTTGCACAAGACCGTCAAAGGCATCGGTACCGATCTGCTGACGTACGGCGGCTTGCTGGTGCTGTGCCTCACCATCGCCCTGGGGTTGTTTCAAAGACGCATGTGGGCGCTGTGGCCAGCGATCATTGTCTCGGTCTCAGCGGTCGTCGCCGGTGCTACGGCTTGGCATGTGCCCGAGACTGCGCAGCTTCCCGCTGGAGTCCTGGGGGTCACCAGCATCGTCCTGCTCCTGGCCAGCCGGGGTGAGTTCTTAGGTACCGATCCAAAGTCCCCGGTCGCAGAAGACGAATAAGCGACTTTTCCCAGCCATTGCTGGCATCTATTGCACTGTCGCTGGGCTGCAGCTTTGACAAGCTCGTGACAGAGCCCACTATCTAGTGGTATCCAGAACTATCTAGTGCTATCCAGTACAGCAGCTTTTAAACCCCCCACGGAAGGAGCGGCGCCGTGAAGATATTGGTCACCGCCAAGCGCATTCCCGACCCTACGCAGAAGTTGAAACTGAAAGACAACGCACTCGACCTGTCGGCAGCAAACTGGCAGCTAAACCAGTTTGATGAGTATGCCGTCGAAGCTGCCCTCCGCTTGACGGAGGATGCTGCCAATCCTGCGGTTCGCCAAGGCGCCGTCACGGTGCTCTCGCTGGGCCCTACGGATGTCAGCACGCAGCTGCGATCGGCGCTGGCCATGGGCGCTGACAAGGCCATCCGCATCGAAGCCAAAGATGAAGAGCTAGATGCAACCATCGTCGCCAAGGCCCTGCACAAGATCGTGCTGCGCGATCAGCCCGACCTGGTGCTGATGGGCAAGCTGGCCGCCGACAATGAGGGCAACGATGCCGGTCAGCGTCTGGCAGGCATGCTTGGCTGGCCGCAAGCGACGTTTGCTTGCAGCATCCAAGTTGTCGACGGAGGCAAGGCGGTCCTGGTGGGCCGTGAAGTAGATGCCGGCGTCGAGATCAAGAAAGTCCGCCTCCCCGCAGTCGTCACTGTGGATCTGCGCATCATCGCGCCCAAGGCGATTCAGAACGGTCGCACCAAGGCCGACTTTGCCTATCCCGAAGGTCCTCGGTACGCGTCGCTCAAGGGCATCCGCGCTGCCAAGGACAAGCCGCTGGAGCAGCTGACGCTTGCGCAGCTGGGCGTCTCGCCGACGATCAAGGTCAAGACCTCCAAAGTGGAGATGCCGCCCGCTCGTCAGGCCGGCAAGAAGGTCGCCACCGTGGCCGAGCTTGTCTCCAAACTGCACACCGAAGCCAAGGTCATTTGAGGTAAGCCCATGGGTAACATTCTGGTTTTCCTAGAGCAGGCTGACCGGCGGCTTCGTCCCGCAGCACTGTCAGCCATTAGTTTTGGTCTCGCTGCCAAGAAGCAGCACGGCGGCAAGCTGGTTTTTCTGCTGATCGGTGACTCAGTTGCCGATGCGGCCAAAGAGGCGGCCACATTTGGTGCCGACGCGGTCCTAACCGTCGAAGCGCCAGCCCTGAAAAACTACCTGGCCGAGACGTATGCACCGATCATCGCTCGTGTGGCCAAGGAGCAAGCAGCGACGCTGGTTGGTGGCACGGCAACGGCTGTTGGCAAAGACGTGCTGCCACGCGTGGCGGGCATCTTGGATGCTGGCCTAGCACCGGACATCAGCGCCATCAGCGGACCCAAGCAGTTCCGTCGCGCCAGCAACGCAGGTAACGCCATCCAGACCCTGGAAGTGCTGTCTGACATCGTGGTCGTGACTGCGCGCCAGACTGAGTTCGCACGAGCTGCGGCCGCCGGCGGTTCTTCACCGATCACCGCTGTGGCACCAGGTACCATCGACGCGCAAGGGGCCGAGTTCGTCGAGCTACAGGCAGTGAAGCGCGATCGCCCCGACCTCACGGAAGCGCGGGTCGTTATCTCTGGCGGACGCGGTATGAAGGAAGGCAAAAACTTCGCCTTCATCGAGCAGCTCTGCGACGTCGTCGGCGCCGCCATGGGTGCCAGCCGTGCCGCTTGCGACGCGGGAATGGTTCCAAACGACCTTCAAGTCGGCCAGACCGGCAAGGTTGTGGCGCCAGACCTGTACATTGCGGTCGCTCTGTCGGGCGCAATTCAGCACTTGGCAGGCATGAAGGGCAGCAAGGTCATCGTCGCGATCAACAAGGACGCCGAGGCCCCAATCTTCCAGGTCGCCGACTTTGGCCTGGTGATGCAGTGGGAAAAAGCGCTGCCCGAGCTCTTGGCTGAGTTTAAGAAGCTGAAAGCAGCGTCGTAAAAGATCGTCATGCGCCGACTGCGTATCAGAGACAAGCTGCTGCGCGTGCGCGACGAGCCGGAGCCCTCGCCAGATCCTGGTAAGGGCCCGGCACCGCTTTTTTGTATCCACGGCGCGGGGATGTCCTCCGTCAGCTGGATGGAGCTGGTTAAGCGACTGCCTCCAGCCCGCCGCGTGGTTGCCCTGGACCTTCCTGGCCACGGACAGTCGGAGCGCTGGCCGGAACAACCCAGCATCGCAGGCTATCGTGATGCCGTCGAAGCGGTCTGCAGTGAGCTAAAGCTGCAGCGCATCGTCCTTATGGGTCACTCCATGGGCGGCGCAGTTGCACTGGCGTACGCGCTGGCGTGGCCAGAGAAAGTAGCCGGGCTCGTGCTGGTCAATAGTGCGGCACGATTGAAGGTCGCCGATGCTTCGCTCGCGATGCTGGAACAGGTGCTGCCATCGGAGGCCAGCTCTCAGACGGGCCAAGTGTGGGTCGATCGCATGCCGCCCGAGCTGGCTGAGGTCTGCTTTTCGCCCGCTACTTCGTCCGACCTGCGGCAGCGCTGGCAAGCCATGCTGATGTCGGCAGAGCGCCAGGTCATCCTGGGTGACTTTTTGGCTTGCCGCTCTTTCGATGTGCGCGACCAGCTCGCAGAGCTCAGAACACCGACGCTGATCTTGGGTGGTAGCGACGACCTACTGGTTCCGCCCAAGATCCTCGCCGATACCGCTCAGCGCATTGCCGGGGCACAGCTCCAGCTGCTCGAGGGCACTGGCCACCTAAGCCACATCGAGCAGCCCGAGCAGTTCTTCCAAAAGCTAACGGCCTTCCTGCAGACCCTCCACTAAGCGCCGGCGCACCGCCCCAAGCGCCAAGCGCCATGCGCCCCTAGTACATAAGCCCCACGTCGGCGGCTTGCTTCTTAATAGACTCGCGTACTTTTCCGTCAAAACCGCCGCTGGCAGCTGGGGCTTTTTCCTTCAAGAACGCATCGCGCTTGGCGCTAATCGCGTTGATCTTGTTCAGGACTTCCTGTCGCTGCTCTTTCTTGGTGCTGATGTAGCGGTTGCGCTCGTCAGTGTTCATGGCCTGCATGGGCTCTGGCAGCGCGGCGGGCGCCAAGCTCCCGACGTCCACTTTCTTGTTCTCCACATCGTCCAGCAGATCGCCTTCGCTGACCGCCGACGACTTGCCCTTGGTTCTGCCAAACAAGCCAAACAGCCCCGCACGAGCTGCCTGCGCCTCTGCCGGAGCCTCCAGGTTCTTCATCGTCTTGGCCCGCACTGCCCCGCGCCGATCCGCGTCGCCGTAGATCACTGCAGTCTCGGTCAGCGCGCGATTCAGATGCGCTAGCTCCTCATCGAATGGCGTGTGCACGTCGTTCATGCCGCCCGACTGATCGATGGTTGAAAACTCGCCGCCCGTGCGATTGGCGATCTCGGTCCACGCGACCTTGGTGTCCTCATCGCGACCGCAGCGCACGGTGTTGATGCGGATGTTGCGCTCTTTGGCCTGCATGGCGATGGCGCGGAAGTTCAGGCCATCCTGATAGTCGGTGTGCGGCGGCGCATCCCCGACCAAGTAGATCAGCTTGAGGGCGTTTTTCGACGTCGACCAGCTGGCGCGCTGCACGGCTTCATTTAGACCTTTGGCAACGTGCTCGGGAGTGTCGCCGCCACCACCAGCCGTAAATGCCGACAAGTTCTGATAAACCCCGTCCAAGTCGTCGGTGAGGTCGAAGAACTTGGTCACATACTCGTCGCCTTCATCGCGGTAGGCCACCAGGCCAATGCGCAGGTCCGGCGCAGGCTGCCCCTGCGCGATAAAGCGCGCTAGCTCCCAGACTTTCTTCTTGGCACCGTCCAAAAGCGAGCTCATGGAGCCCGTCGTATCCAGGACAAATACGACATCGACCACGGGACGGTTCTGCGACGGCTTTTGCACCACCGGCTCGGTCAGCAGCGGCTTTTTTGGCACCACCTGCACCACCGGCGGAGGCGTCGTCGAAACCACGGTGCGACGCGGCATAAACACCGCCGCCCAAACCGACAGAGAGAGGGCACTACCCAAGACCAAGTAGGTCACCAGCGGACGTTTGCGATCCATGTGCGGCGCTCCTTACAGCATCCAAGAGAGGTTGAAGCTGTAAACGCAGCCTGCAAGCTCTGCGGTCTATTTTAGAGCGCAGCGTCGCTGCCTACTTG
>JAGNNG010000161.1 GCA_017990795.1 Deltaproteobacteria bacterium | reverse complement strand
CGCGCCCGCGCGCAGTGGAAACTTCCCAAAGAGCTGCAGCCACCGTCGCTAGTATCCCCAAAGCTACCAATTCGACGAAAGCAGTAGCTTGGGGCAAAAAAAAAGACGCCCGAAGGCGTCCTTCACTGCGATGTCTTAAGTCCCGCTGCTAGACGCTGAAGCTAGAGCCGCAGCCGCAAGTGGACTTGACGTTTGGGTTTTGGAACTTAAAGCCTGCGCCCTGCAGACCTTCGACGTAATCGACCTCGGTGCCGCGCAGGTACTGCAGGCTCATTTGGTCTACGACCAGGCGGACGCCGTGCGAGTCGTACTGCTTGTCCATCGCGGTGCTCTGGTCAAAGTACAGGTCGTACGAAAAGCCGGAGCAGCCACCGCCAACGACGCGCAGGCGCAGGCCGAAGCTCTCCTCGATGTTCTCAGCGACGCGGATGTCACGAACCTTCTCGGCGGCGCGCTCGGTTAGGTTGATGGGACACTGCGTAGCGACTGGTGGCGGTGGCGCCGGAGCAGCCTCAGGCTTGCGAATGTTGGTTGTTACCGTTGCCATATGATTCCTCCAAAAAACGATCGAACGGGCGCTGTGCCCTGGTCTGTTATTGCTTTTGAGAGTGTTTGATTCCGGCGTCTCGTAGCACAAACGTACTTTTTCTGGCGAGGCTTACTACGAGTGCCAACAACCTTTGGCTCAGCTGTAATTGTCTTACTATGGCACGACTGACAAAGGCTCGCACCGCTGCAAAGCTAACGTATCGTAAGATAATCGCCAGGCACGCCGCTGGTCAAGCAGCCGCTGCGAACCCACTGCGATTCGGGGTAGAAAGTCAGCACCAAGCCAGCCGTCGCCTGCGGCATCCAAGTCGTCGTTTACACGTCCATCAGAAATAGGGAAACGTCATGCCTAACTTTCAAAGCTACCTGCAGCAGATCAAGGCATCCATCGCAGAGACCACCTCCCCGCAGCTGCGCAGTCAGCCGCCGCAGCTCCTTATCGATGTGCGCGAGGGCGAGGAGTATCAGGAGGGCTATATCCCCGGCGCCACCTGGATTCCACGCGGCAAGCTAGAGATGCGGATCGAGGACGTGGCTCCCAGTCGTGACCTCGACATCGTGCTGTACTGCGCCGGGGGCAATCGCAGCGCCATGGCGGCCCGCACGCTGGCCGAGCTTGGGTATACGCAGGTGCGCTCGCTGGCCGGTGGCATCGGGGCCTGGAAAAAAGCCGGCTATCCCATCGATAAGCCGTTTGTGTTTACCGCCGCGCAGAAGGCTCGCTACGCCCGCCACACCATGCTGCCCGAGGTGGGTGAAAAAGGGCAGGCGCAGCTGCTGCGTTCCAAGGTCCTGCTGCTTGGCGCCGGAGGACTCGGCTCGCCGTCAGCGTATTACCTGGCGGCGGCGGGCGTCGGCACCATGGGCATCGTCGATGATGACGTCGTCGATGCGTCGAACTTACAGCGCCAGATCCTGCACAACACCAGCCGCGTCGGCATGCCCAAAGTGGAGTCAGCCAAGCAGACGCTGACCGAGCTAAACCCCGACGTCAACGTCATCACCCACAACCTGCGGCTGACCTCTGACAACGTGCTGGACATCATCAAGGACTACGACTTGATCGTAGACGGAGCGGACAACTTTCAGACCCGCTACCTGCTCAACGATGCGTCGCTGATGCTAAACAAGCCGGTGGTCCACGCCTCGATCTTCCGCTTTGAGGGTCAGCTGACCACCTTCCTTCCGTGGCAAGGCCCGTGCTACCGCTGCCTGTACCCCGAGCCGCCGCCCGCAGGCATGGCGCCATCGTGCAACGAAGCAGGCGTGCTCGGCGTGCTGCCAGGAGTCATCGGCGTGCTGCAAGCGACCGAGGCGGTCAAGATCCTGCTTGGTATCGGCGAGACGCTGTCGGGACGACTACTGATCTACGACGCGCTGGCCACCAAGTTCCGCGAGCTGAAGCTGCGTCGCGACCCCGAGTGCGTCGTGTGCTCAAACCGCGACAAGCCGATCCAGCTTATCGACTACGAAGCCTTCTGCACCCGTTAGCGCAGAGCGTGCAGCGCCATGTCGTCGGCCCCGACGTAGATCGTACCGTCGGGGCCCAGCACCGGCGCACCGTCCACATCCGCGTCGAACGCCACCGACCACTTCAGCACTCCCATCGCCGACACCGCATACAAGCGATCATCCTGCGAGCCCACCAGCACCGACTCGTCACTATCGAGCAGCGGATACGAGCGCACCGGTCCTGCCGTATGAAACGTCCACAGCAGCGTGCTGTCAGCGCGTACGGCTTGAATGTCGCCTTCGTCGGTACCAAACACCGCATTGCCCGTCTTACCAATGGCCACGGCGGTGCGAATCGGAGCCGCAGCCAGAAACGATCCGCGCACGACCCCGCTGGCGTCCAGCGCATACAGCCGTCGATCATCGCTGCCAAAATGGACCGCACCGTCAGGCCCGATGGCAGGCGACGCCTCGATTTCGCCTTGCGCGGCAAACTCCCAGCGCTTGCTGCCGCTCGGATCTAGCGCGTAAACGACCTCCTGGCAGGCTGCGTAGACCGTGCCATCCAGGCCCAGCGACGGAGCCGAAGCACAGTGAACTTTCTTCGCCGTCGGGGGTACAAACTGCCAGCGCACGCTACCGTCGGGGTTTAGCGCATAGATCGCCTCGCCGCCCAGGTACAAAGTTCCGTCGGGGCCGAGCGTGGCATGCACGATGTCGCAGCGCGCACCCTCGGGACTGCGACCACTGCTGCGCTTACAGCTACCGGGATGGGCCGACCAGCGCAGCGCTCCATCGGCCAGCTGTAGCGAATACAGCCGATCATCGTCTGAGCCCAAGTAAACCGAGCCGTCCCCGCGCAGGGCTGGCGTCGAAAAGACCATATCTTGGGTTCGATACTTCCAGCGCAGCGCGCCGTCGCCAGCCAGGGCATACACAAACGCATCATGACTGCCAAACAGCACCGAGCCATCGGCAGCCAGCGCCGGAGCCGCCGTCACTCGGCCTTGAGTAGCAAAGCGCCACCGCTCCTGCGGCATCTTCGCCGGTAGAGCATACAAGCTGCGCCCCGTGTGCTGAGCATCCCCGCGAAACATCGGCACCGGCCCGCCGAGCTGGATTGGGCGCGGTCGCTCTCCACCATCTGCACTGCCCGCATCTGCGACTGCCAACAAATCTCCCGACGCTGCGCCATCGTTTTGACTGGCACGACTTGAGCGCTCTGCTAAAAAACCAACAGCGGCTGCGGGCTCTGTAGCGCTGGGCTTGGTCGCAATTTGGCAGCCGGCCAGTACCCACAACATCGGCCACACGCCTCGCCGCGAAGTCTTTGCAGTTCTGATAAGTCGAGACGCCGACGATGTGATCTGACCCAAACTCACGTCTGGCATGATAGCAAGCACGCAACCAGCGTACTACGAGGACCACCTGAGACCGTGTAGAAGCCTAGCCCAAGTCCCTGCGCGCCGACTCAAGACGCACCGCAGCAGGCCTCAGCTTGGCGGCAACTTTCACTCCAGAAACCACAGAGGTTGCGGCAGGCCATCCCGCCCGCGTACTCTGGGAAAATTGGTGTCAATTGTCAGCTGACCATTCCGACGGGAAACAAATGAGCTCTAGCCAAGTAAGCGACGCTACCGGGGGCGGTTTCTCAGCACGCTCGCTAATCAAGCTGTTTTTGGCCCTGTGCCTGGCCTGTCTGGGCATCGTGCTGCGAGTTGGGCACGTTCACTTGCTGCCGCTGCAGGCGCTGCTCCTGTTTGGTAGCTCGGTGCTGGCCGCCGCGTTCTTGCTGGCCTGGGCCGCGGAGGCGCTACAGGTCGATATCAGCCAGGGGCTAGCGATGGCGGTGCTGGCATTTATCGCCGTGCTGCCTGAGTACGCCGTGGATCTGTACTTTGCCGCCTCGGCGGCGCACACCCCAAGTCATGCGCAGTATGCCGCTGCCAACATGACGGGCAGCAATCGGCTGCTGATCGGCGTCGGTTGGTCCTTGGTGGCGCTGTGCAGCATCTATGCAACCATGCGCGGTCGGGGTCAGGCGAAAGCCGGCGGCACCACCGAGCAGTCCGAGCCAGCCGTCACCATGAACGCTGGCTTTGGCGTCGACCTGACCGTGCTGGCCATCGCTACCGTGTGGTCATTTGCGATGCCACTGTTCGGAGCCATTGCCATCTGGAACGGTGCAGGCCTGCTGGTGCTGTTTGCGTTTTATGTCTGGCGCGTCAGCAGCAACGACGAAGCCGAGCCCGAGCTAGCCGGTGTCGCCCAAGAGTTGGGCGCCCTGCCCAAAATCCCCCGCCGCACCTCTGTCATCCTGATTCTGATGGTCGCCGCAGGAACCCTGTTGGCCGCTGCCGAGCCCTTTGCCGAATCGCTGATCGGTAGCGGTGAGCAGCTTGGCATCGACAAGTTCTTGCTGGTGCAGTGGCTAGCTCCGCTGGCGTCGGAAGCCCCCGAGCTTCTGGTCGCAACCATCTTTGCCCTGCGTGGCCACGGAGCAGCGGGCATGTCGGCGCTGCTGTCCTCAAAGGTGAATCAGTGGACGCTGCTGGTCGGCACCCTGCCCATTGCCTACTCGATTGCACTAGGCCACGTCGGAGCCCTCGTCCTCGACGCACGGCAGACGGAGGAGCTGATCCTGACTGCCTCCCAGAGCATGCTCGGCGTGAGCTTCTTGCTAAATGGTCGACTGAGCGGCAAGAAAGCGGTGCTGCTACTGCTCCTATTCCTGGTCCAGCTGCCATTTCCTCAGGCGAATGTGCGCTATGGCTTGTCGGCGCTGTACCTGGTGCTTGCGGCAGTCCAGATCGTGCGACACCGCCGGTTTATTGGGCAGCACTTGAAGCTCACGTTTAACCCGCCCAAGCCATCCGCAGCAGCAGGATCCGCTCTGTGACGAGCTTGGGACCAGGATTTCGGGGTGCCGCCGCAGCGCTGCGACATCTGGAGGAAGCCGCCAAGACCGCCGCCGTCTGCGCCCAAGCTGCGCTCTCTGATGACCACCGCGCAGGTGCCATCCGACACTTCCTGCAGCTTCACGAGCTCCTGGTACCCGCGCTTGACGGCTTTGTCGTAGAGCAGCTTCGACAACGACAGCCCGACGCCGAGCCTCTATCGACGGCCAGCGGGCTACTGGCGCTGTGGCAAGAGCTACCCGACCTAGATATCGAGCGCGAGTCCCTGACCGAGCGCCTGGCATTCCACGCTGCCCAATCAGAAGAGTCCACCGATGAACAAGGCGACGCCCCCCACAGCGCAGCAGAACTACAGCCCGCGCTAAAGCCTGAGGTCATCGCGGCTCAACAAGGCTGGCTGCAAGACCTGCTCGGTCACGGTCCGCTGCCCCGCTCGCACTATTATCGGCGACTGATCCATCGCGCTCACCGCCCGCTGGGAGACCTGGCACGTATCCAAGTGCAGCGGGGCGCGCTGACCCTGTTTGAGCGCTTGCCCACTCCACCAGATCTGCTCGGTAGCTCCACCGCCTCGCTACAGCCGTCGC
>JAGNNG010000160.1 GCA_017990795.1 Deltaproteobacteria bacterium | reverse complement strand
CAATACCACCGGTGTTCTTGACGGCTGGCGGACAGGAGGCAGTGTCAGCGAGACATTTCGCTCGCTGCGTAGCCGCCTACGTGGCCGCGCCGATCGCAACCTGGTGATGGCAGAGCCGCAGCGGCTCTCAACCCAGGTCAATAGCGCCATGATTCAGAGCATGGAGCTGACCCCACAGCAGCCCGGCCTGCGCGTCCTTATCATCCCGCCCGAGGGAATTCCCTAACCAGTCCCGCCGGGTATCATCGTCCCCATCACCTGCAGCAATGCCATCTAGACAGTCGCGCTGGCAGTCCGTGCCGCAAGATTTGTCGATTGACACAAGCGCAGCCCTTGCGCAAAGTCAGCTATCAATGTCTAGTTGCCTCTAAGTTTGCAACTTTGCACCGTTATTCGGTGAACCAGAAAGACTGTGCGTAGCCAAGCGCTGCCGCAGTCCAAGAGTCTAAGGAGAACAGAAGCCATGGGTCGTGGAGATAGCCGCAACAGCAGCAAGATGCGCCGGAAAAAAGCGCAGCGTCACCTGAAAGCACGCATCAAAAACCGCCGCGCCGCCGCTGCAAAAGTACGTGCTCAGGCCAAACCTGCTGCCGCTCCTGCTCAGAAGGCTGCTAAGAAGTCCGCGCACTAGTCCGTCACCGAGCCACTTCTAAACGGCTCGGGTATTTTTCCTCCCGCCTCCAGTGCTTGCGCAGCCTGCGTAAGCCGACTTTCCCGCAAAAACAAAATACTCCCGCAACGTGACCTTGGTCCCGTCTAGCTTTTGAGTTTCACACAGCGCAGTCAACGCCGCATGCACTGTGCGCAGACGCCAGGGGAAGGCCTACAGTGCTCCCAAAGGTAGCGCGAGAAGCGCTGTTAATTTCAGCGGCTACACAGTCTGGGAAGCTGCCACGTAGCGAATACGCGTAGGCTTGTGCTAGGCTGCGCCTCGAACTATCGGCCCCGCAGCAACACTCTGTTCGTCGCTGAGCCGACTTGAAAACTACGCGCAGGCTAGATGTCCGTACCGCTGTCGCCTACCCAGAAAGGAATGTCTTTTTCCAATGACTGAGAACTCTGCGCTCCGCAAGTGGGTTGAGGAAGTAGCTCAGGTTACGCAGCCCGATCAGATCGTCTTTTGTGATGGCTCAGAGGAGGAAAACCGACGGCTCATTGAGTTGATGCTGAAATCGGGGGATCTGCTTCAGCTGAATCCAAAGACCTATCCCAACTGTTATCTGCATCGCTCACACAAGAGCGATGTCGCCCGCACCGAGCACCTGACGTTTATCTGCAGCGACACCAAAGACGAAGCGGGACCCACCAACAACTGGATGTCTCCCGACGAGGCCAAGCAAAAAGTGTGGCCGCTGTTTCAAGGCGCGATGCGCGGTCGCACGATGTACGTCGTGCCATACCTGATGGGCCCCGAGGGCTCACCGATGAGCAAGGTCGGCGTCGAGATCACCGACAGCCCCTACGTCGTCGTCAACATGCGCATCATGACGCGCATGGGTAAGCCCGCCATGGAGCACATGGCCAAGACCGACGGCAGCTTCGTCAAGGGTCTGCACTCACTGGGGGACCTGTCGCCCGACCGCCGCTTCATCTGTCACTTTCCCAAAGCCCGTGAGATCTGGAGCATCGGTTCTGGCTACGGCGGCAACGCACTGCTGGGCAAGAAGTGCTTCGCGCTGCGCATCGCCAGCACCATGGGCCGCGACGAGGGCTGGCTGGCCGAGCACATGCTGATCCTCGGCATCGAAGACAAGAGCGGCAACACCACCTACGTCGCAGCGGCCTTCCCGTCGGCTTGTGGCAAGACCAACCTGGCCATGCTGGTGCCCAGCCTGGGCGACGAGTTTAAGGTCTACACCGTCGGCGACGATATCTGCTGGATGCACTTTGGCGAAGACGGCAGGCTGTGGGCGATTAACCCTGAAGCGGGCTTCTTCGGCGTCGCTCCCGGTACTGGCAAGCGCACCAACTCCAATGCGCTGGCTTCGCTTGGCAAAAACTCGATCTTTACCAACGTCGCACTGACCGAGAACAACGAGCCGTGGTGGGAAGGCCTGACGCCGACGCCGCCTGCGCACCTGACCGACTGGCAGGGCAACCCCTGGACGCCCGAGAGCAAAGAGAAGGCGGCGCAGCCTAACTCGCGCTTTACCGCGCCTGCTCGTCAGTGTCCCAGCGTCTCGCCGCAGTTTGACGCGCCGCAGGGTGTGCCGATTAGCGCCATCATCTTCGGTGGTCGCCGCGCCCGCCTAGCGCCGCTGGTCCTGCAAGCACGTGACTGGGAACATGGCGTGTACCTGGGTGCAACCATGGCTTCTGAGACCACTGCAGCGGCAACTGGTGCCGTCGGTGTAGTCCGCAACGATCCAATGGCGATGCTGCCGTTTTGCGGCTACAACATGGCCGACTACTTCGCCCACTGGCTGGAAATGGGCACCCGCACCACCGCCGAGAAGCTGCCCAAGATCTTCCACGTCAACTGGTTCCGCGTCGATGAAGAAGGCAAGTTCCTGTGGCCTGGTTACGGTGACAACATCCGCGTCCTCAAGTGGATCATCGAGCGCGTCTCCGGCAAAGCCAGCGCGCAAGAGACGCCCATCGGTCTTATCCCCAAGCCCGACGCGCTGGATCTGTCCAACCTAAAGCTGTCGCCGGGCGCAATCGAGAAGCTGCTCGCCATCGACGTCGCCGGATGGAAGGAAGAGACGGGCCGCCACCAGCAGTTCCTCGACAAGTTTGGCGACCGTATGCCAGCGGCGCTGCGTAACCAGCTGGCTCAGCTAAGCGCCAACCTCGACAAGGCGTAGCTCTCCGCCACTCGGCACGACCTTCCCCGCTTCGATTTTTCTTTCGCAGTTTTGCAGAAGCAACGCCAGCAGCACCCCACTGCTGGCGCTTCGCTGTCCTTTCCACAAAAGCCGCGCTGTTAACTTCTCAACTCGGTCTAAGATGCGCGCTGGTTGCGATAGCCCCCGGCCATCGCTTGTTAGCTGCGTCTGTTGCCTTTCCTTTTTGGAGGATCGACATGCCCGAGAACTTGTCCCGGCCTCGCTGGTTGCGGACGTCTTTGTCCGCTCTGCTGCTGCTGTCATCGGGGATGCTTTTGGCCTGCTCGCCGGATGCATCAGAGCTTGACCCGTCGTCAATCCCGCCGGTCATGAAGCAGGAAGAGCCGCTGTCCTACCACCGAGATGCCAAAGCGATGGTGCAGCGCTACTGCAATGACTGTCACTCTGCAGGCGGCATCGCACCGTTTACGCTGACCAGCTACGCCGATGTGAAAGCGCACGCGCCGCAGATTAAAGCCGCCGTCAACTCTGGGTCGATGCCACCATGGATGCCATCGGACCAAGGCTTGGCGCTGCGCAACAACCGCAGCATGCCAGCCGAGCATCGAGCGGCCCTGCTGCGCTGGATCGATGAAGGCAGCATCGAAGGCCCAAGCGATGCCGTCTCGCGCCCGCAGTTGCCGCCAGCCGAGCCTGTGCAGCCTCCGCGCCCCGATCTGGTGATGGACTCTGGCTACGACTATCAGCCCAACAGCAAGCTGCAAGACGACTACCGCTGCTTCATCGTCGATCCCAAGCTGACCGAGGACCGCTACGTCCAAGCCAGCGACATCACCCCCGGCAACGCGCAGATCGTCCACCACGTCATCCTGTTTGAGGTGCCCGAGAAAGACGCCACGCGCATCCGCCAAAAGGACAAGGACGAAGCCGGCCCGGGCTACACCTGCTTTGGTGGCGCGGGCTCAAACAATGCAAGCTTCGTCGTCGGCTGGGCTCCGGGTGGCGTGCCAAATCGGCTGCGCTCGGATGAAGGCGTGCTGCTGCGCAAAGGCTCGCTGCTGGTGATGCAGGTTCACTACAACCTGCTGCAGTACAAAGGCGTCGGCGACCGCACCAAGGCCACGCTGGAGCTGGCACCAAGCAAGCCGCCTTATCGCGTGCTGCTGGTACCAATGGCCAATCCTGACGAGCTAAAGATTCCTGCCGGTAATCCGAACGCCAAGCAGACGCTGGTGGTTCCCATCGCCATCGTGCTGCGTTACCTGGGCATCACCGCCAAAGAACTGGTGCTGACCGGCACGACTCCACACATGCACATGCTCGGCAAGAGCATTTACTCGCGCATCGAAGATGGGCCGATGCTGCTGGAGATCCCACACTGGGACTTCCACTGGCAGCAGGGCTATCACTTCAAAGAGCCGATCTCGCTGCGCCCCACCGACTCGCTGATGATGGAGTGTGCGTACGATAACTCCTACGCCAACCAGCCGGTCGTAAATGGCCAAAAGCAGATGCCCCGCGAAGTCACCTGGGGCGAGGGCACCCTCGACGAGATGTGCCTGAGCTTTATGCACCTGCGCATCCCGCAGCCCGCCACGCCGTAGTCCACGCACAGCACCCGCTTGGTGCAGCGCCAAGACTCCTCAGCGCTGCACCACCCTTACCGCTACGCCTCTAGCTCAATCGTGTTTTCCAAGCAGCCTAGCTCGTCGATCTCGCAGTCGATGCGGTCGCCGACTTGTAGCCAGCGGTTGTCAAAGATCTTGCTGCCGTTGGTCTCCAAAAAGCAGCCCGTGCCCACGGTCCCCGAGCCAATGACCTCGCCCGAGTGCAGCGTTACGCCGTAGCTGGCCCGCGCGATGATCTCGGCAAAAGTCCAGCTCATGTCAGCAAGGTTTCCGGCAGCCACCTGCTCACCGTTGTGACGCGCCGTCATGCCCAGGCGATACTGCGTGCCCCGCGGCGAGTGCTGCGCCCACGAAGCCAGCGACTGCTTGGGAACCAGATAAGGCCCCAGCGCCGACGCAAAGTCTTTGCCTTTGGCCGGTCCTAAGTTGAGCTTCATCTCATGCATCTGCAGCGCTCGCGCCGACAGGTCGTTTAGCACCATCAGCCCAAAGATGGCGTCATCGGCAGCAGCGACATCGGCATTGCGCACCGTCTTGCCCAGCACCACCGCCGCTTCCAGCTCAAAGTCGAGCTGCTGCAGATGCAAAGGCCGCACTTTCACCGCGCCTGGCCCCACCACCGACAGGTGATTGGTGTAGTAAAAGATCGGGATCTCATCAAACTCGGGAATCATCGGCAGGCCGCGATTGCGACGTGCTGCTTCGACATGCTGACGAAACGCGTAGCCATCGCGCATCGACAGCGGACGTGGAATCGGCGACAGCAGCCGCACCGATGCGCGGGGATGCAGCAGCGAACGTCCTTCATACTGCGCGGGCAGCTGACCTTGAGCATGCAGCTGCAGCAGCTCGGCAATCGCTGGTAGCGCCGCCGCTTGGCAGTCGATAAGGCCCAGCATCTCGGCCCCGTATCGCGCAGCCACCGACGCTGCATCAGAGGATCGCCCGGAGTGCGCTTCGTAAAAAGCAAACGCCACCGGCAGATCCAAGATCGGCGCCACGGCATGAGAAACGGCAGAGGTCTCGGCGACAACACCCGGACGGGAGCCGCTGCCACTGTCAAAGGTGACAAGCTTCATCAATCACTCTTCTGGCTGAGGGTAAAAGGGAATCTGTGGAGAAAAAG
>JAGNNG010000159.1 GCA_017990795.1 Deltaproteobacteria bacterium | reverse complement strand
CTTCTAGCGGGTCTGACGACCGTCCACTGGGTCCGCGCAAGCCCAGCACCACCGTCGAGTACTGCTGCAAGAAGCGACGGAAGCAGTCCAGCGCTCCTCGCCGATCCGGCAGCCGATCGGTGCCCACAGGACCCAGTCGGCTGGCCAGTCCCGCCACACTGGCGTCGTTTAGGCCCAGATTTAAGACGCTGTCCAGCATCCCAGGCATCGAAGCCACAGCGCCCGAGCGTACGGCCAACAAGAGCGGCCTCTGCGGATCACCCAGTCTCAGACCGCCCAGCTGATCACCTAGCTGCGTAAGAGCGGCGCTGACCTGCGGCCACAGCTGCGCCCACAAGCGCTCAAAGCGCACACGGACTGACTCGGATTCGGGCAAGGCTGGGTCTTGCAGCTGCTGCCAAAGCTGGGTCGTCAGCACAAAGCCCGCAGGCACCGGCAGACCCATGCGACACATCTGGACAAGGCCCGCGCCTTTGCCTCCCAGAAGCGCAAGCTCGTCGCTGGAGACCGGATGAAAAGCACGCGGCAGACCGTCTGGTTGACCTAAAGTAGCAGCACCAAAGTCGCTGACAAACGGCACCAACAGCGGCAGCGCTGCCGCCCCTTCGTCAGCACCAAGCCCGACTGCGAGCCTTACCGAAGACGTTGCGCTTGCCATCCGCTTGCCTCCAAGCTGAGCGTCGTAAAAACGCTCTTTTGTCGTCTTGCAAACTGCCCACAAGCCCGCGCCAAACGCTGCGCCGACACCACTGGCAACCGAGGCACCGCTCTCTGCAAAAAGCGCCTTGCTGGAGCGGACTGTAACTTTTGCTGTGCGTCCACGCGTGTCTCGCCTTAGCCTACTCTCACTTACGCGGCATACGCTTCGACAAGCGGCGCAGCAAACTTTTTCCGCAGCGCCCCCAGCGCATCAAAAGCCCCGGCGCGCAGGCAGCGATAACGATAACTACAGCGCTAACGCCAAAGCAGACGCAGCTTCTGCATTGTGATTCGGGTAGATGCGATGCTAACCTACCGAGAAGCGCACGCTAGGTTGGTCTATCGCGTGCCTCACGGTAGCTCACCATGCGGCCCCTTTTTGCGCCGAGGACGTGGTTGTGAAGAAACCCAATCAGTTCGGAAAGTACTTCCTATTTGACCGCATCAATGGCGGCGGCATGGCGGAGATTTTCCGTGCCAAGAGCTTTGGCCTTGAGGGCTCGGAGCGCATCGTTGCCCTCAAGAAGATGATCCCCATGATCGCCGATGACAAAGAGCTGGTCTCAATGTTTATCGACGAGGCCAAGCTGGCGGTGCAGCTAAATCACCCCAGCATCTGCCAGGTGTTCGACTGGGGCAAAGTCGAGGACTCGTACTTTATTGCGATGGAGTACATCGCCGGGCGCGACCTGCGCAGCGTTGCACAGCGCTGTAAGCAGCAGCTTCCCGACGGCACCTCGACGATGCCGATGGCGCAGGCCTGCATGCTGATGATGAAGCTGTGCGAGGCGCTGGACTACGCGCACAGCAAGAAGGACTCGCTGGGCAATGACCTGCAGCTGGTACACCGCGATGTGTCCCCGCAAAACGTCATGGTCAGCTATGAGGGCGAGGTCAAGCTCATCGACTTCGGCGTCGCCAAAGTGCAGTCCACGCGCGAGGCCAAGACCGAGGCGGGCGTCCTCAAAGGCAAGTTCGCCTATATGTCTCCCGAGCAGGTGCGCGGCGAGGCGATTGACCGTCGCTCGGACATCTTCGCCAGCGGCATTGTGCTGTATGAGCTGCTGACCGGCGAGCGGCTGTTCCCGATGGACAACGATCTGGCTGTCCTCGAAAAGATCAAAAACGTCGAGATCCTGCCGCCCACCGCCTACAACCGTCGCATCCCCGAGGAGCTTGAGCGCATCGTCATGAAGGCGCTGTCGCCAAGCCCCGCAGAGCGCTACCAGCAAGCAATGGACATGCACGCCGATCTGCAGGCGTACATGTACACCTCGGGCGAGTTCTATTCGCGTAAAGAGCTGTCGGCTTGGATGAAGCGCGTCTTCCGCGCCGAGCACGAAGCTGAGCAGACCGAGCTTGAAGCCGTGCGCGAGTTCCGACCCGTGAGCACGCAGCAGCAAGCCGCCAGTGAGCCGCTGGCCCGCGCCCGCGCCACGATGTCGATGGCCGCGTTGCGAGTCCCCGGCGAAGCAGGATCGGGGCTGCGTGGAGCCAAGGAGACGGGCGCGATTGGCGCACTCTCGGCATCGAAGGCGACCGGGACCGTGCGAGCTTTGGGCAGCGACAGTGGAGCGCCAAGCTCGTGGACGCCCAGCAAGCAAAAGAAAGCGCCTGCAAGCAGCCCTCCGCCGGGACCGAAGAGTCAAGCGGGCTCGATTGCGGAAGCTGCCGCCAGCATGGGGCGACCTGCGGATGCGGTACGTGCAACCCGGCCTCCGGTCAGCGCGCCGCCACGTCCGATGCCTCCACGTCAGCCGGTGACCGAGGTTGAGCTCGAAGGCGATACTTCCGTCGACGGTCCGCGTGGCATTAAGCGTGCGAGCCAGCCGAGCTACGAGCAAAATACCGCCGCCACGCAAGCCTACCGGCAGCACAGCCGCGCCGAGCTGGATGGTTATGAAGGCGACACTCGGGCTTTTGCGCAGCAAGGCCCCGACGCTGGCGACGTAGAGACGCGAGCCTTTGGGCAGCTTGACAGCGGAGCGGTGCCCCTGCCAGCAGATGAAGGGCCGACGATGGCCAATCCGCCAGGCGCTCTGCCCAGCAGCATCACTCCGACCAGCGCACCGACGATGATGGGGGTGCCAACACCACGCTCCGTTCCGATGATGCCTGCGCAGCCACGACATGAGGCGATGCAGTCGCGCGCGCTGCCGCTGGTGCAGCCACCTCAGCTGTTTACACCACCGACGGTGGATCTGGGTCCGCCAACTCCGGTTGCGGCGCCACAACGTCGCAGCATGACGCCCTGGCTGCTACTGCTTCTGCTTCTTCTTGTGGGCGCAGGCGGTGGCGCGTACTGGTTCATGCTGCGTCCAGGCGAGCTAATTATCGTCGCTGAGCCGGGTCGAGAGCTGACGGTACTGGTGGATCAGCGGGCCGTGGCGCTGACCGACTCACCGGTGCGGCTACGACTGCCGCCGGGCGTCCATGCCGTCAAAGTGCAGCACCCCGGTCACCTGCCATGGACCGAGAGCTTGACCATGACCGCAGGCGAAGCGGTGGTCCGCGACATCAAGCTGGAGTCTGCGACGCCCAAGACCGGCGGCTTTACGCTGCTGTCCGAGCCCGCGGGCGCGACGGCAATCCTGGACGGCTCGCCGCTGGGACAGGTCACACCGATGCGGGTGCAGAGCGTCGTCGCGGGCGCACACAACATCGAGCTACGCCTGGGCAACCGCGTCTGGAAGCAAGCCATCACCATCGAGCCCGGTAAGCTGCTGGACATCCACGCGCAGCTGCCGAATGAAGATGGGACGACTCCGACGCCGCCTGCAGTGGCCACCGCTGTGCCTCCAAGCAGCCCAACGGCGACTTCTCCAGCAACGGGAACTCCGCCGACGGCAACCCAGCCTGCCACACCTGCAGTCACTGGAGCAGCGGTGGCCGCAAACGGCAAGCCCGCGCAGCCAGAGACACCGCCCACTGCGATTGAAAAGCCTGCAGCCGTGCCACAAACGCCAATAGCACCTGAAAAGCCAGCTGCCGTCGCTGCAGCCAAGCCAACGGTGACGCGTCCGGTGCGACCTCGTCCTCAACCGAAGCCTCCTGTCGGCAAGCCCGCCGTCGCGGTCAACAGCGCGTTTAGCTACCTGCGCATCAACAGCAAGCCGTGGTCGAAGATCATTCTCGACGGTGTAGATACGGGTATGAACACGCCGCAGCTGTCATTCCGCGTCACGCCGGGACGCCACACCATCACGCTGCTAAACCCGCAGTTCAACATCAAAGAGTCCTTCACCGTGACGCTGAGCGGCGGCGAAACCCAGACCGTCATCAAAGACTTCCTGCGCTAACCCGCAAGTCTCATTTTCCGTCCAAAATCGCAATTCCTGCCGTCGAGAAAGTGCCTACTCGGACGGCTGGGTTGCGTGCTGCACGATCTCTCCGGCCAGTACGCGATGAACCTGCTGCGCGGCGTCTTGAACAAGCAGCGCGCCGTCGGTATCTAGCCCCAGCGCGCGACCGGTCAGCTGCTGCTCGCCACTGCGCACGGTAATCGGCGTCACTTCACCCAGATAGGCCGCGTGCCCCTCAAAGGCGCGGAGCACAGCATCGGTGCCTGCGGTCAGAAAGCGCTCGTACCAAAGCTGCAGCTGACTTAGCAGCTCTGAGGCAAACGACGGCAGCAGCAGCGGTGGCTGCGCAGGTCCCAGCACCTGACGCAGGCTGGTGGCGGTCAGCTCGTCGGGAAAGCGCAGGCTGTTGACGTTGCAGCCGATGCCGATGACGACAAAGTCGATGCGCCCGCCGCTGCACACCATCTCGGTCAAGATGCCGCCGGCCTTACGCAGCGGCTGTCCGCTTGAGGCCAGCAGCAGATCATTTGGCCACTTCAGCTTTACCGTCGCGGGCTCCGCATTCGTACCGGCTTCTCGACGTAGAGTGTGCAGCGCCGCCTCAGCCAGCGCTACGCCTGCGCACAGCGTCAGAAACGGCGCCCGCATCGGTGGCAGCTCTGGCCGTAGCAGCAGCGACAGATACAAGTTCTCGCCCGGGGGTGAATACCAGCTGCGTCCTTGCCGACCCCGGCCCTGCGTCTGTACATCCGCCGTCACCACGATTCCCTCGGGTGCGCCTTGCCGACCCAGCTTCAGCGCCTCGTCATTCGTCGAGACGCAGCGCGGGATGTGCTGCCACGTACCACCAAACTTGCGCATGCGATGAACCGCTCAGGTAAAAGTCGAAGTGAAGTCCTAGAAGTAGGGCCGACTTCTCGTCGGTGCTAGCCAGGAAGGATGATCTCTAGCGACAGATCCGCTGCCGTAACTGAGTGCGTCAGCGCCCCCACCGAGATCAAGTCCGCACCCGCTTCAGCATACGCGCGCACCGTCGACAAGTTCACACCGCCAGAGACTTCAATCAGCGGTCGCCGCGGATCGCCCTTCGCTGGCAGCAGCTGCAGCGCCGAAATGACCGTCGCTGGACTCATATTATCCAGCAGCAGGATATCGACGCCAGCCGCCAGTGCCTCGGGAATCTGCGCTAGCTCGGTGACTTCACACTCGATGCGCACCGAATGCGGAGCATACGCGCGCGCCCGAGTAATCGCCGGCCCAACGCCACCGGCTGCCGCCACATGGTTGTCTTTGATTAGCACTCCCGAGCCCAAGTCGGCGCGGTGGTTGCGCGCACCGCCGTGGCGCACCGCACGCTTGTCCAGAAAGCGAAAACCCGGCGCCGTCTTGCGCGTGTCCACAATCTGCGCCGACGTGCCCGCCACCAGCTCGGCGTAGCGCTGCGCCAGCGTCGCAATTCCCGACAGCCGCTGCACAAAGTTTAGCGCCGTCCGCTCCGCCGCCAGCAGCGCCCGAATCGAGCCTTCCACCACCAGCACTTCCGTGCCTTTTTTTAGCCGAGCACCGTCGCTCTGCAGGCGCT
>JAGNNG010000158.1 GCA_017990795.1 Deltaproteobacteria bacterium | reverse complement strand
TGTTTGAGCGCCTGGGAGGTCGGCAAGTCCTCACCTTTGTCGATACCATCGAGCCGGGCTTTTACCGGGTCGCAGCCAGCGGCGAAGGCGGCGTACTGCGCCCCCGCAGCACCGAGTCCTTTGTGGTCAACATCGATCCAGCAGAGACCGATATGCAGCGCGCCCCGGCTGCACGCATTGCGGCCTTACAGCGCCCAATCAGCGACGGAACACTAACAACCCACAGCGGCCAAGCGCCCACGCGCCGCGTTGACCTGTGGCACTACCTGGGAGCGCTGCTGTTGGCTCTGCTCGTCGGCGAAGCGCTGCTGCTGCGGCAAAAGTAACCGAAGCTACAGCATCATCAGCTCTGCGCCGATGGTCATCATCAGCCTGGGGTCAGCAAACAGGTTCAGCGTCGGTGCAAGCAGCCGCGCATAGCGGTCAAAGTACAGCAGCTGGCGCGTCACCAAGACAAAGTCGCTGGGCAGCCGTGTCCCATGCTTGCGCGAGATACGAATCATCTTGGGAATCACTTGGCTATAGTCGATCGCTTTGACCGAGCCCCCCAAAAACGGACTAAAGGCATCTTCCAAGTCCCGGGCGAAGCGCTCCCACTCCGACGGTGTGAGCTTGCCTTCGCAGACGCCCATCTGGGTCATGGTCTTGGCCAAAAGCACAAAGTCCTTGGTCGCAAACGACAGCAGGTAGCTGGCAATTTGTCGTCGCCGCTCGATGCTCAGGCGGCCAATAATGCCAAAGTCCAGAAAGCCGATGCGCCCATCGTCGAGCACCAGCAGGTTGCCCGCGTGAACATCACCGTGGAAAAAGCCGTAGCGAATCAGGCACTGAAACCAGGCATGCATGCCGTCGATTAGCTTGCTCTCGGCTTGCTCGGCAGAGATGCCACGGGCTCGGATACCGTCTACATCATCGACGCGGACGCCGCGAAAGCGCTCCATGGTCAGCAGCTCGCGGCTGCACAGCGAATGAACTGGCTGCGGCGCGGCAACATCCACTCGGCCTAGCTCGCGCATGATGCGATTCCACTCATCCATGCGCGCTGCTTCGCCCAAAAAGTCCAGCTCCTCGCCTAGCGAGCGCTCAAACTCAGCCACGATGCCGCGCGGGTTGGCGTTGGAGATGCGCGGCAGTTGCTGCAGAATCTCCGCCGCGATGCTGAGCATGCCGATGTCGTCGCGTACCAGCGCAGGCAAGCCACGCCGCTGCACCTTAATCACCAGCTCACGCGCTACGGCTGTGCCCTCCTCGCCCTCAGGCGCTTTGAGCGTTACGCCGTAGACCTGCGCAATCGAGGCTGACGCCAGCGGCACCGGATCAATCGCGGCAAAGACCTCCTCGGGGGGACGACCTAGCGCTTGCTGCAGCGTCGCACGCACCAGCGGCCACGGCTCTGGCGGCACACGGTCCAAGCAGTGCTGAAACTCGCGCACATAGCGGTCGGGAAACAGGCCGCTAGAGCTGGCGATAAGCTGGCCAAACTTGATGTACGTCGGGCCCAGTCGCTCAAAAGTACGCCGCAGCTCGATCGGGCCTGCCTGCTCTTTTTCGCCGGCCAGACGCCGCCTCAAGTAGCGCAGCGCCAGCCAGGTCACTTCAAAAAAAGTCCGCAGCGTCCGCCGAAGCGCCGGCGAGGCCCGCATCGCCGCCAGTAGAAACGCAAAAAACGCCGCTGTCGCTAGTCCACCCGAAACCGAAAGGCCCATATGTTGATTATCCCCACCCACAGCGGCCCCGCTCCAGACCGGCTGAAGAAGAAATGAGCGTGCTCAATCCTAGGCGCCTAGCTACATCTTAATCTGGCGATTAAGCATGAACTGCGACGCATCTTTGCCAAAAGCCGCCCCGAGTAGATAGTCCTGCGCCGCGACCCGTGCTGGCTGCAGGGTCCACTGAAAGTAGGCGGTGGTGTACTTGATAGCCAGCGCCTGGGTATCGCTGGCGCTCATCGAGCCGCGATTGCACGGCTCGGGATACGCTTGCACAAAGTCCGAGATACCCGCATTTGGGAAGGCTATCGAGATGGTGTTTGGCTTGCTCTTGGCAAAAAACGCGTCGTAGTTTTCGCCCGCCGGAGTGCAGGCCACAGCGCCCATATACGAAGCCTTGCTGGCGTCTTCGCCCAGGATCAGCACGCGACCGCCGCCCAGGAGCTGCACGCTGGCGATATCGTTTATGGCCGGAACTTCGCTCAAGCTAATAACCCGCACCGGATCAATCAACATAAGCGCGCTTATTCGCGTATCTTGAGCCGCCATTGACGTACTAACGGTTGCGCCCAGCTGATAACCCCAAAATCCCAGCTTGGTTTTGTCGATATGATCACGCAAAGTCGGATCAGCGTCCTGCATTAAGTGATTCAGAAGCTGCAGACCACTGGTGCGATAGGCGGGCTGGTCGGATTCATTCTGTCCCTTGAAGACCACGACCAAAAACCCGTGACTGGCAAGGCGAGTGGCATAAGGCGCTAGCTGCTCGACATCCAGATATTGCGATGGCGCCATCAATATCAGCGGATAGGTTGTTTGCTTTGCGGACAGGTTTACGCCGTCCTCGCTTGGCTCATACAGACGGACCTTGCTGCCGGCCAGGTTTAGGTTCATCGGCACCGCCAATTCCGACCGATACGGCTGCATATAAGGGCCCAGCGCGCCCGGATCATTCGGGTCCACCGCCATGTCCGGCGGCACCGTTCCACCGTCGGGAACCCCGCAGCTAGCCGCGCCGCCACACACATCCCGCGCTGGCAGATTAAACGAGCACCCTCCCAGCCCAAAAGGCACCAACGAAAGCCCCAACAAAAGCCCCAGCTGGCAGGATCGCGCCGCCTTTGCCGCAGCCGGCCTGACTCTGGCGCTAAGGCCGCCGCCAAAATCCTCGCCAAGACCTTCAGTGCTCACCACCAGCGTTTTTGCAGTTACGGGCATAGCGACTTTTCTCCCGAGCGTCTGTGCGCAAGTAACAGTTTGATATCTAAAAAACAATCAGACAACTTCCAGCGAACCTATTTATATTAATATCTAATTTTACTCACATCATGAGAAAGTCAGATATCAACGAATCCATGACACTATAATAGCCATCAACAATCCCCCAAGGAAACCCACTATCATCCAATTTATTCATCTTAATTTAGTGTACTTATTATTTAATTAATAAAATTCGCTATCACTGCAGACCGTCTTGGCCAGATACCGGGAAGCCCGGGCCCTAACCAAGCCTATAGGGGCGGCTGCGGGCGGCTGTTGGCTCCACAGATGTTATCACGATCGGGCCTCATGCCAGATACCGCAATGTTGACACGGCCTTACTTGCCCGCCTACCATACCTTTGGGCCTTCCCGATTTTACGCGCAGCGACGGTACTAGGTAGCTCCGCCGAGGGTCCTGCTGGCTTGCCAGCTCTCAGCCTTTGCACATCAGGTTCTCCGCTTCCAAAGACGACAACGGACCCACTTGCAGGCTCATTTTGAGCCAAGGACTTTGCAGCCGTGCCAAACCCACCTCATGAGAAGCGACTGCTCCGAGACGTTCCCTCGCGCTTTGCCAAGGTTCGCTTGCGCGCAGGGCTGATGCTAAATCCGTCGGGATTCCTAATGGACCCACGCAGCGCCGAGACTTACACCGTAAATGCAGCAGGGGCCTGCCTGATTACCGCCCTGCAGCGCGGGGTTTCAGCCGACGATCTTTACCTACAGCTGTGCGCCAGATTCCACGTTCCCGAGGCCGTCGCGCACCGAGATACACACCAGTTCCTAGTCGCGCTGGCGCAGCAAAAGCTACTTGAAGTGCCAGCGGAGCGACGACCGACGCCTCCCCACAAAGGTAACTCCGCCAAGGCTTCAGCGGCCCATGGCTGATTGCAACATTGCCATCTCAGGGATGTCGGTCGCGGGAACCCTGGCGCCAGGACTCCCGGTGCTGCGCACCTTGCAAAGCGAGCCCGCGTTTGCGCAGACGGTGTCGCAGGTGGTGGGGATCTCTTACGACCCGCTGGACCCGCCCAGTTATGACCCGTCGCTGTGCCAGCACACCTACCTGTTTCCCTACCCGATGCACGGGCCCGAGCGACTGCTAAAGCGGCTGCAAGAGGTTCACAAACAGGTGCCGCTTTCGGCGATCATCCCGACGCTGGACTCAGAGATTGGCAACTATCTAAAGATCGCGCCGCAGCTAAAGCAGCTGGGCATTGGGGTGATCTTGCCCAGCCAAGAGGCGTTCGCGCTGCGCGGAAAGCAGGAGCTGCCGCAGGTCGCCGAGGCCACCGGGCTACGCATTCCCCACTCGACGGCGGCAAGCTCGCTGACCGAGGCGCTGCAGCAGGCGCAAGACTTCTCGTTTCCGTTTGTGATCAAAGGCAATCTGCACGGGGCCACGGTCATTTACGGTGGCAGTCAGATCGTGCCTGCCGTTGAGGAGCACGCGCGCAAGTGGGGCTATCCGGTGATCTTGCAAGAGTACATCGCCGGCACCGAGTACGACGTGGTGGCTCTGGGCGATGCCGATGGCGAGCTGCTGGGCGCGGTGCCGATGAAGAAGCTGCAGCTGGATGATCGAGGCAAGGCCTGGGGCGCAGTCACCGTCGACGATCCCGAGCTGATTGAGCTGGCGCGCGATGCCGTGGCGGGCCTTAAGTGGCACGGCCCGCTGGAGCTAGAGCTGATGCGCGAGCAGGGCTCGGACCAGCCGTACTTGATCGAGATCAACCCGCGCTTCCCGGCCTGGATTCACTTGGCGGGCGCGGCTGGTCAGAACCTGCCGTGGACGCTGCTGCAGATGGCGCTGGGGCAAGCGGTGACACCGTACCGCAGCTACAAGTCAGGCGTGCTGCAGCTGCGTCGCTGCGTCGATATGACCTGCGATCTGGGCGCGTATGAGGCGCTGGTGACAGCGGGAGAGGTTCACCTAAACCAGCTCTCGGCGCAGCGCGTAAAGCCGCAGGAGGTCAGCATTTATGAGGCGCAGCAGAGGCCGTTTGTGCCACCTGAGCAGCGCTTGCGACCCGCGGACCTGGGCGGCGCTGACAGCGACGCTGATACTGAGGAGGGCGAGCGATGACAACGATGTCTTACGAGCCTCCAAACCTGCAGCTGCATGAGCAGGACCGACTGGTCAACGCCCACGGCCAGCCCGACCTGGTGATTTCGGAGCTGGGCGGCGTCGCGGTGGAAAAGCTGGTCAGCGACTACGGCTCGCCGCTGATCGTGTTTGAAGAGAGCGTGCTGCGCAAAAGAGCGCGGGCGATGCGGGCGGCCTTTACCTCTCGCTACCCGAAGGTGCGCTTTGGCTGGTCGTACAAGACCAACTACCTGGATGCCGTCTGCGGTCTGCTCCACCAAGAGGGCTGGGATGCTGAGGTCGTCTCCGAGCTGGAGTACGACATGGCGCGCCGACTGGGCATTCCGGGGACGCGCATCCTGTGCAACGGCGCCCACAAGCCTCGCCGCTGGCTGCAGCGGACCATCGAAGAAGGCGCGTACGTCCAGCTAGATCACTTCGACGAGCTGATCCTTTTAGAACAGCTGGCGCGCGAGCGCGGCGTGCAAGTTGCCGTCGGCATTCGCGTCAACCTCGTGGCCGAGTCGCTGGGCGCAGCC
>JAGNNG010000157.1 GCA_017990795.1 Deltaproteobacteria bacterium | reverse complement strand
ATCACTTTGACAGTGGCTTTGTGCAAGAGACAGAGCAGACCTGTAGCGGTGTGGCGAGCATTGCGCTCTTGCTGCGCAAGCTACAGGAGTACGGACTGTCCGAGCAGGCGACTTTTGCGCTGGTCAATGTGTTTGGGAGGACGCTGGCCAGACACGGGCAGAATGGTCGAGATCACTCTCCCAATCACCACACGACAGTCCTGATTGGGAAGCCGTTTCGGGGCGGCGTCATCGGCGGCGTGATCCCGAAAGAGGGAGACTTTTATGCCAGTGCAGTGGATGCCAAGACTGGTACTGCCGACGCTGCAGGTGACATTCCTTTCGCGCAGACTTTGGCATCAGTAGGGAAGACGTTGGGGCGAGGTCTGGGGCTTCCCAAGCAGCTTGTTGAGGATCAGCTGGGAGCCGGGAAGATTGTCAGCGCTGCGCTTTCTAGCGCTTAGGAATCTTCCCTTGCGTGGCTACTTGTGCGTGGGGCCTGGCCACTTAAAGTCGTGGCGTACGCCGACATAGGAAGGGAATCGCGGCACGCCGCCATCGGATAGCTCCTGATAGCGGTAGGTGATGATGCTGCCGATGGGGGGCGGCGAGTTGCGCTCGGCATCGGACAGGCCGGTGCCGACAGCAAAGCCGGTGCCGTTTGGCATCTGCACCAGCAGCGCGCCCAAGCGACCTTTGTGCTTGCCGGTGCCTGGCTGATGACCAACGACGATGGCCTCAGCATCATGAAACGTCTTCACTTTTAGCAAGGAGTGCGAGCGCCCCACTTCGTAGTGCGAGCCCGGGCGGCGCATCATCACCCCTTCGCCTCCCAAGGCCTCGACGCGGCGCAGCTCCTCTTTCATGTGGTGGACATCGCGGCAAGCCACTTGATCTAGGTAGCGCGCGTGCGGGTGCTTGCCTGGCAGCTGCTTTTGGATGTGCTGCATGCGCTCCTCAAAGGGCTGGCGCAGCGACGGTGCATCAAAGATTAGGTAGGACACTTCTTTCCAGTCGTGGCCGGCGTCGTGGCGGCGCACGATGCTTACGCAGCGCTGAAACATCTTGCGTCCCACCCACAGCTCGCCATCCAGCGGCGAGTCGGGCAGCCCTTCGGTAAACCAAGCGGGCGCGTGGTAGGTGTTGCCCAGCCGCGAGAGGAAGCGCTTGCCGTCCCAATAGGCGCGTACGCCGTCGAGCTTCTCGCTCATCCACCAGCCCCGCAGGTCGACATCGCCTTCCCACGAGTGCGCGAGCAGCAGTGGTGGTGGCACTGCCTCTGCGGCGCTGTCGGCCCCGCTGCCCGAGGCGGGTGCGGCGGCTGTTGGTGCTGCCTTCTTACGTACGCTGCCAGCCCCGGCGGGCTTTTTCACAGTTGCCATGCAGACGATCCCCCGATAGTCCCTAGTCGTGATTGGAAGGCGCGGGCAAGGATGCCCCGCGGTCATCGTACCCCGCCGCCGGGAGTCTTGACAAGACACCTGCCGGGCAGACTCCCCGTGCGATTAGGAATCCCAAAGGGAGGAGACACAGTCAGAGTTAAGAATCGGTCAGGAATCGGAAGGACGCAGGACAGGAATTGGGAGAGGAGTCAGAACGAATCTGATCGCAGCGCGGACTTTATGAAACATCCCGTGAAACGGAATGAAACAGATATTTCGACGGAAGTATTTTTGATGTTACAGGTTGAAACAGGAATGAAACAAAAAGTTTAGGCCTGCAGATGGGGCTGAGAGCGCGTACGGACAGCGTAGAGCAGGAGGGCTTTTGTTACAGGTCGCGGATAAAGTCGCGGACGATGCGCACGGCGCGCTGGTGTAGCGGGGTGGGCATCAGCTCGAAAGCGTGGGGGGCCAGCGGAATCTCGCACAGGTGGACGCGGGTGACGCCTGCGGCCTGCAGGTGCGCGAGGAAGTTGCGGGCTTCCTCAATCGGAATCAGGCTGTCGTTTTCGCCGTGGACCAGCAGAATCGGCGGCACTTTGGGATGAAGGTAAGTCAGGGGCTGCGACAGGCGGTACAGCTCGGGGTCGTCTAGGTAGCGCTTCTTGAACACCAGCTCCTCAAACAGGTAGTGCGACAGTGGGTTTGGATATTCCTCGAAGATGCCGACGAAGTTCGCGATTCCGTAAAGCACGATGGCACCGGCGATGCTGGTGTCTTTGGACTCAAAGCCGGGCTGCAGGCGCGGCTCGCCGGGGGAGACTGCGAGCATAGCGGTCAGGTGGCCGCCTGCAGAGCCGCCGATGGCGACCGCCTCCTTGGTGCCGCCGTAGCGCTCGGCGTTTTCGCGGACCCAAGCGACAGCGGCTTTACAGTCGGTGATGGCAGCGGGCAAGGGGAAGCGCGGGGCCAAGCGGTACTGGATGGCAAAGACGACGAAGCCGGCGGCGGCGAGCTCGCTGAGCAAAAATGGCGACTGGCGGCGCGAGCCTACAATCCATGCGCCGCCATGAATGTAGACGACAGAGCGACCGGTAGTGGCTTGGCCGCGCCGACGGTAGATGTCGAGCTTGAGGCGCACGCCATCGATCTCGCGGTAGACCACGTCGCGCACGACCTCGACCTGCTGGCGGGCCGCTGTCTGTAGGGTCAGCGAAGGCAGGTACGAGATAGCAAAGGGCGCCTGTGGCTTGGCTTGGGTCGGAGCGCCGCCCTGCTCGGGATGTAGGAGCGCAGGGAATGGGTCTTCATCGTCGAGGATCGGCTGGCCGTCTAGGATTGGGAATGCCGTACGCATGCGCAGCTGGTAGCCAACCAGCAAGGTCCACGACACCACATGCAGCAGCAGTCCCAGCTGTCCGAGCAGGCTGGTAAACGCGCCGTGGTAAGCCAGGACGCCCGCAAGTAGCAGTCCCAAGAGGATGAGCTGCGGCGTCACCAGCGACACCATGATGAACGGCACTGCACCGACGAGCATCATGGTTACGGAATACAGGCGCGGCTTGATAATTCCCACCACGCAGAACAGCAGGAGCAAAGACGCCACAAAATACACAGCGGTGAGCATTGGCATTTTATTTACCGATTATTGTAGCGGAGCAGGCGCTAAAAGAGGGGATGGTCTCCGTCGCTGCAGTCTAGTGTGCGGTAGACACCAAGGATTGTGGCAACGGAGGCGCTGGCTGCTTCAGGAGAGCACCGGCGTAAGTATTTGCGCCGGTGCTGCGGGTTTACGGATGGTTACAGTGCGCGACGTCGTGCGCCCAGCAGCGCGAAGAGGAGGAGCGCGGCAGCGGCCAGCGAGTAGTTGCCAGCGCCACCGGGAATGGTGCTGCAGCCACCGCTGCCGCGGCCATCGGTCTCGACGGTGTTATCGACCGGGGGCTTTTCTTCCATGATGGGAGTTGGCAACAAGTCGCAGGTGCCTTCCCAGTTTACGCAGCGGGTGTTGCTGGGGCAGGTGATGTAGCGACAAGGATCATCGGCGCAGGCGCCGCCTCGGCAAGAGCTGGTGCCTTTGCAGGTATCCTCGGGCGCCATCATGCCGCACAGCGGGTCTTTGACGCAGCGCTTGACGTTGGCGTCGCAGACCTGGCCAGCGGGGCAGGCGTAAGCGCACGGATCGGCGGTGCAGGCACCCATGCGGCAGCGGCTACCGGTGGGGCAGCGCTTGGCGCACGCCGGCTGGCACTGACCGGGGCTGAGGCCGTCGGTGTAGCAGTAGGAGTTTTTCGGGCAGGTGACACCGAGGCAAGGATTGTCGCGGCACTCGCCAGCCACGCACACCTGGCCGGGTACGCTGCAGCCGTTGGAGTAGCAGGTGTCGTCGCAAAAGCCGCCCATGCCGACGTCGCCGCCACCGGTGACGACCTCGATAATGTCGGCCAGCGCCTTGTTTAGCTCGTCGGCGCTATCGGCTTTGTAGAACCTGTCGGCGCTCATTGCGGGCTTGCCACCGGCGTCGGCCAGCTGGCCCATGCACTGCTTGTCGGTGGAGCTAAGACCGTTGCCGAAGCCGACCACGAAGGTGTTGATGGAGGGCTTTTGCATATTGGCGGCAACGACTTCGCTAATGGTGCCAGGGCAGGTATCGGCCCCGCTGCAGCCCGGTGCGCCGTCCGTGATGAAGATGATGAACTGCTTGCGGTCGGGATCTTTTAAGGTTTTTAGGGCGCGCGCATTCATGATGGCGACAGCGGAAGGGGTGCTGCCGCTTGGACCTTGCGCGTTGATGGCGGCGATGATGGCGCTTTTGGACTTGTAGGCTGGCTCGGTGACCAGCTGCGAGTCGCAGCCAGCGTTCGGGAAAATCGATAGGCCAATCGGGAACTTGCCGTCGTATTTGTCGAGGACCTTTTGGATCGCGTCCTTGGCCACGGACCAGCGCGTGCCGCCAGGGCCTGGAGCAGAAGCCGTCATCGATCCCGAGCGATCCAGGACGATGTGGACGTTAGGACACTTGGCAGCCTCGGCGCTGGAGCCAAGACCCAAGCCGCACAATGCGGCCAGCAGCGTCGCGGTAAGACCAAGTCTGGTGGCACTAAGAAGTCGGTAAGCGGATGAAGCTAGGCGCATGACACGCTCCAAATAAGTGAAAGATGTAGTGGGATCTGACCACAAGTGCGACCTTCAGAAAAGCAGGAAAATCAGGGGTTTACGCTGGCGGTGGCATGGACTGCGGACCATCGCCAAGCCTGCTGCGGTGCGCCTGAAAAACAAGGGGTTCCCATCGGCAGGCGGGCCGCTAGAATCAAGGCTCGGCTGACGGCTTGCACGACTTGGGGGAGGGAAGCTTGCCAGGGCACTTGCGTTTGAACACGGCAGGGCTGCGCGGATGCGTGGCGATGGTGACGTTTTTGGTCATGGGAACAGCGTGGGATGCGGGGGCCGTGGAGCCTTCGAGCGGCGCTGCGACGGTAGAAGCTGCTGCACCGGCTGCGTCCAAAGCGGCGGATGCGGACGCGGACGGGGCGCCGGCTCTAGAAAATCGGCTCCCTCCCAGCAGAGATCTGCCGCCTGAGCTGGTGAAGCCGGGCCGAGCCACCAGTGGCAAAGATGTGGTGGAAACGGTGCACAGCGCGGGGCAGTTCTCGATGCTGTTCCAAGCGCTTCAGGCCGCGGGTCTGGACGTTCCGATGCACGGCAAAGGCCCGTTTACTTTCTTTGCACCGACGGATGAAGCATTTAAGCGGATGTCGTCCTCGAGCCTGGCGGCGCTGCTGAAGCAGCCGAGCAAGCTCAAGGCGCTGCTGACCTATCATGTCCTGCGCGGTCGCGTGAGTGGGCGCAGCATTGCCATCCTAAAGAACGCCAAGATGTGGAGCGGGGGCCTGATGCGCATCGACGCCAGCACCGGCATGAGCACGATGCGGGTCAATGATGCGCATGTGACCAAGACCGACATCCTGTGTACCAACGGGGTCATTCACGCCATCGATCACGTGATGTCGATGCCCGAGCCTCGCACGCCCAAGCCCGCCAAAGGCGCGGGAAAAGCAGCTGATAAAGTTGCAGCCAAAGTTGCTGAAAAGGCCGTCGGTGGTTCTACGCAGAAGACGGCAGCGAAGTCGGATCGCAAAGTAGTGGGCAAGTCGGTCGGGGCGCCCAAGAAAAAGACGGTCTAGGGGCGGCGCGGGCTAGGGCAGGGCGCGGATCACGCAGAGCTTGAGGTCTTGC
>JAGNNG010000156.1:3887-5602 GCA_017990795.1 Deltaproteobacteria bacterium | reverse complement strand
CCAAACTTGATCGCGCGCACGCTGGTGTCGGCGGACAGGTAGACGCGCTCGCCTTTGTGGGTCTCGATCTGCAGCAGGTCGGGCTTGATTACGACCTTGCGCACGCGCTGGATCGACATGCCTTCGGTCCCCATCTCGATGAGGATGGTTAGCTCGACATCGTCGCCCACCGCGTAGCTGCCCTTGCCTTCGTTGCGAACGCCGGTCTCGCTCTCGAGCACTTTTTGGATCAGGTCGGTCTTCATGCGGCTTCCTTTTTAAGTCGTGGATCGTGCCAAGCGCCCATCAGCGCTGTCGGCAAAATTGGGTGGCATGTTCGGGTCGAGCTAAGCGCGGCGCGGGTGGGCCGTGTATTGCGCAGCGCGCCTCTCAAATCGGCACCGCGAGTCCGGTGCGGCGCACAGCATAGCGCAGGTTTTGTCGTCCGCGCGCAGAGCACCGTGAAACTGCTTCAAAAGTCCGGATGAATCAGGCACTGTCCGGCCATCACGGACCGGCTGAGCTGCGGCGATGGTCGTCGCAAGGATGCGCGGAGCACCCCGCTGCCCGCGGGCTTACAAAGGAACTGCCAATGAAAATCACGTTTGCTGTTGCTGCAACCTTGCTTGCCATCGCTTCGCCACAGCTGGCCTTTGCAGGCGACGCCGAGAAGCCCGCTGCCGAGAAGCCCGCTGCCAAAAAGCCTGGCAAGAAGACCGAAAAAGCGCCCGAGAAAGCGCCCGAGAAGAAGGCAGAGCCGGCAGCCGGTGGCGGCTGGTAGTTGGAGAGTCGGTCTGGCCGTAGCGGCCTAAGATCGACGCTGTACTCGCTGCGCTTGGGCTCTTTTGTTAGGGCTCAAGCAGCAGCGACATCGCAACCTTTGGCAACGAGCGCTTGCGCCTGCAGCCCAGCTGTACCGGTTACAAGCAGCGCAAAAAAGCGAGCAGCGCGTCGCGGTCCGCTTTAGACATGGCGCTTCCGGGCCAGCTGTTTTCGATGCCGTGAACCCGCGCCGCTCCCGGCGTCAGCGTAGTCCGGCGCAGCACTTGCTCAAGCGTCTGGGCGCTGCCATCAGAGAAGTACGGCGCGTTCTCCCAGACCCCGCGCAGCGACGGGGGGTTGTTGCCAGCCGGGCTTAGTACGGGCGGACCGGCGGCATAAAGCGCAGAGCTGGTCAGGGCCACCGCTCTGCGCAGCAGCTGCGGCTCTACCTCGGCGGCTGCGACGAGGTCACCCTTGCTTGAGTCGTAGACCAGCTGGTGGCAGGACGCGCAGCTCTGCTTAAACAGCTGCAGCCCGGTGCGTGCCAGCGCTGGTAGCTCCTGCGCATGCAAGGGCACAAACGGCGACGGCTCTGGTGGCACCGACTGCAGATAAGCGGTCATAGCACTGCGCACCTGCGCGGGAGACAGCAGCTGCGAGCCAAAGCGGCGACCTTGCCACAGCGGTAAGCGCACGCTGTACTGGTCATAGCCGACGCCGCGCTCTGCTCCTTGAGCGTGGGTCGAGACCAGGTTCTGCGAAAACGCGGCCAGCGTTGGGACTTCGCCCAAAAACAAGTACGGCGCAGTCGAGCCAATGCCGCGCACGGTCTTGGTCATAGAGTAGAAGCGATTGCGCTTGGCCGGATGCAGCCGACCATCCACATGCGCATCGTCGTGACAGGCCGAGCAGGCGTAGATCGAGCGCTCGCCAGCCGCGATGTTGTGGGGAACCAGCGCGCGACTAAAGAACAG
>JAGNNG010000156.1:0-3787 GCA_017990795.1 Deltaproteobacteria bacterium | reverse complement strand
TCTTGCACTGCAGCCTGCGTCACGATGCGCTGCCGCAATGCACCGATGTGGCCTGCTGCATCCAGCGCATAAATCGTGACCGAGTGCTCTAGGAAGTTGCTCACCAGCAGCAGTTCTTCGCCTGGGTGCTGGGGATCTTGGACGACGCGTACCACCCGCGCGCCTAAGCCTGTGCGCACGGTCTGTACGACACCGCGCTGCTCATGAAACGCCTGCACGCCATCCAGCGCGGGAGTGCTGACGTAAGCCAGTCCAGAGCGCGGCTGTACTGCAATATCGCGCAGGCCATGAACCGGTCCCGCAGGCCAGCGCCGATATCGCTGCTGCGGAGTCAGCATTTGCGGCTGCTGCGGGATGACCCCGACCGCGCTGTCATATCGACACACCACCAGCACATCGCCACTTGCTGAAAGCGCTAGGCTCTGCGGAAACGGGCCGGTATTGATGCGAAACAAGAGCTGCGGCTGGCGTGTTTTGGTGTCTATCACCGCCACCTGATTCTGGGTGGACAGCGCGATATACAACAGTCCATCACGCGGGTTTTGCAGCAGCGCACGAGGGCGCGCATGAACATCCGCAAGCTCAGGCTTAGAAGCGCTGGCACTTTCGCGCGCGCGCAGCGGTTCGGGTTGCGCGCTGGCGGCTCTGTGCTGGCTTGCGAGAACACCTATCGATAACCAAAAATGAGCAGAGCGAAGTGCACGCACGACGGCGCAGCATACTGTGTTTCCGCAGCGGCGAACGGGGATAATTCCAGCGCAGCAGCGAGGCAGAATTACTGAAATATCCTGGGCTTTGGCGCTGGCGACAACTGCGCGACAGCCACGCCGCACCAAATAAAAAATGCCGGTTCCGCAACAAGGTTGCGAAGACCGGCATTCCAAGCTGCGCTGGCTTTCACTGCGCAGTAAGTCGGCAAGTACACTGCTGCGAAACTAACCGCTCCACACAGCAGCGCACTTGCGAGGACTGATGCTGTTTACTTAGTTCTTCTTACGACCAGCGCCGCCCACCAGATACTTCATCAGGCGCTTCTCGCCAACCGTGTAGATCTTGCCATCGCCCACCAGCTCACCGAGCGGCTGACGCAGCTTGTTGGCCAGCTCTTCGCGGCCAATGTTGATCGAGGCCAGCTGCTCATTGCTGAAGCTGCGCGCGATCTCGTTGCGGTTCAGGCCGTCTTTGCTCTCGCTCAGGGTCTTGACGATGACCTGCTTGAGCGTGGTCTTCTGATTCTCGTTCAGACGGGTGCGGCGAGCTGGCTTGGCCTCTTTGCCCGGGGTCGCGGCGCGCTTGCCACCGGACAGTGCTTCTGCGAAATCAACAATGCCCATCGTCGAAACGACGGCCCAGACATCCTTGTGCTGCTTGATGCCAGCGATGAACTGCTCGACGTTCACCTTGTTGCTTGGGTGCAACTTGTAAAACATGTTGAGCGCGGCCTGGCGACGCAAGTCCTCATTCCGCGCCTGCAGCTCTTGCTCGAACAGACCGGTGATGTCCATTGGATTTGCTGCTGCTACCGGGGCGACACTCTTCTTACCTGCCATTTCTTCCTCCTGATTTGTGTGCATTTTTTTTGAGACCTGCGCCGCATGATGCGGGCCTACAAGACCCTTCACTGAGCTATGTATTCAGCAATGAATTGATTAATAACCAAGAGGCATTTCAATCGCAACAGGAAGTTCTGTCAAGCGCAATTTGCCTGCGCGCTTTTCGCGCTGCGCCAATTTTCCCGATGAATGCCAGAAAAGTCCGCGATTCCTGCAAATCCGCGAGGCGACGAGAAGACCAAAAGGCCGGTCAGGCAACGCCCGGCAAATACCGACAAGACAGCGCCGCTAATTAATCCCGAGGGCGACATCATCGTCGGCACATCTAACACACCAACATCCGCACCAGCAACCTAAGTGCGACCCTAGAGTGATTCGCGCAGACGCAGCCCGGCAATATGCGGTACCAGCAAGCGGCGCATGGCACGCAAGCCAACCCTGATAGGCTGAGCCACGTGATTAAGCGAGCACATATTCGATTTGTCACAGTGAATATCAGAAGAAATGTGCGCATGAGCACACAGGTGATTGCGCAAGGGTGGCGTTTTGGCAATGCAGGCAATCCTCTTGCGATATACGACACGGGCAGTGCGCAAGTGGGCTCGCACGCGCAGTCTTTGGGCCGCTAAAAAATGCGCGACCCGCGGATAAGTTTTCTTGCACTTGCGACGACAAACAAGTCCTACTGCATCTATATCAGCGCGGGTCTGCGTATGCGCACAACACGCAGGTTGCACTCATAAACAAGCTAGTTTTGGCAGCAGCGGCAGCATCCTCGACAAAGGCAGAAGTTCATCGACATGCGCATTCGTCGGCATATCTCACCGCTTTATTTGAGCTTTCCGCTGATCCTCATCGCGGCGCTGGCGCTGGCGCGGTACTCCTACCGCAACGCCAAGCAGCTGGCGCAAAACAGCGAGGCCTCGGTGATCCAGGGCCTTTTTGCGCTGGGAGATCAGACCCGCAGCCGCGTGGAGAGCTTCGTCATCGACTCGGACCGCGAGCTGTTTAACCTGGTCGACCTGGAGCATCTTCAAGACTTCTCGCGACGCTGGGCCGAGATTGTGCGGCTGTCGCACGCGGTCGAAGCGGCCATCGTGCTGGACGAAAACTTACAGGTCGTCAAAGGTGGCTACGTCAGCAAGCGCCGCAACAAGCCGGAGGCCGATGCCTTTTTGCGGCTATTTACCGAGCGCATCCTGCCCACCTTGCCGCTGGCCGAGCTGCGCCCCGACTTCCACCGCCACTTGCACACCCAGCACGAGGGCACCGACTACCTGCTTAGCTACATCAAGCGCTACGACGCCGACCGGGGCCGCGTGTTTTACATCGTGCTGCGTGTAAACCTGGATTACCTGGTGGGCACGTTCTTTCCCGAGCTGTTTCAGCCGATTGCCGGTCGCGTGCTGGTCTCGGTGCTAGGCAGTCGTGGCGAGGTGGTGTGGGGCCAGCCCATCAGCGCCGCCGGGATGTACGTGTACGACAAGCGCTTTGATACCACCGTGTATCAGTGGCGACTGCTGATGGCGCCGTTAGACAGTGGACGACTGCGCGCGGGCTCACAGCAGCGGCAGATTTCCGACATCAGTCTGATCAGCTTGATGCTGAGCGTGATCGTCGTTGGCACGGCGTTTTTGCTGTACGCCATCTCCTCAGAGCAGCGGGTGTCGGCGCTAAAGAGCGAGTTTATCGGCAACGTCAGCCACGAGCTAAAGACGCCGCTGTCGCTGATTCGCATGTTTGCCGAGCTTTTGATGCTGGGCAAGGTCAAGACCCCCGAAAAGGGCAAAGAGTACGCGGCCATCATCACTCGCGAGGCCGAGCGCCTGTCGCGTCTGATTGACAACGTGCTCGACTTCTCGCGCATCGAGCGTGGCAAGTCGGCCTACGAGATGAAGCCCGGTGACCTGGGCGAGGTGGTGGAGCGCGCGCTCGACTTTTACCGCTATCGCCTGGAGCGCGAGGGTCGCCAGCTGGATGTCGATGTGCCGCCTGAAGTGCCGACCACTCTGCTGGATGAAAATGCGATGACGCTGCTGCTTCTAAACTTGGTGGATAACGCGGTTAAATATGGTGGCTCTGGACCGATTACCGTGCGCCTGCGCCCGAGTCGCCGAGGAGATGAGCTGCAGCTATCGGTGACAGACCAAGGCATGGGTATCGCCGCGGAAGAACAGCGCAAGATCTTTGAGCGCTTTTATCGCACCCGCACCGTGCGCAACACCAACATCCGG
>JAGNNG010000155.1 GCA_017990795.1 Deltaproteobacteria bacterium | reverse complement strand
GGGTATAGGCGTGGGCCATGTGCAGCTCGACACCATCAAAGCCAGCACGACGGGCGCGCACGGCGGCCTGAGCAAACTGGGAAACGAGGTCTTTGATCTCGGGGATGCTGAGGTCGGCGATGGTCTGGCGATAGCCGCTGCGCGCAATCTTTAGGAAGTGAATGATCTGCGGCACGACGCGACCTGGCGAGGTGTCATGTAGGCGCTGGGTCAGCTGCGTAAGGCCGGGCAAAAACTCGTCGCTGCCGATGCGCAAAAGTGGGCCGGACTTGGCGGTGCTGACGCCCATGGCCTCGATCACCATCAGGCCGGGCTCACCTTGGGCAAAGCGGACGTAGCGGTCGGTGATGTCCGGATTGACGTGACCATCGCTGCCCGACAGGCGCGTTACCATGGCCGGCAGCACGATGCGATTGGGAAGGGTCAGCGGACCGACGGTCAGCGGGGAGAACAGCAGCATCCGGGCACGGTCGTAAATGAAGGCCGTGCTGTCAAGGGTGCTACCAGCGGAACTCGGAGCGCAGCAGGATGGCGTGCGACAGCAGCGGCGGAAACTTGTTCACGGCGCGGTCCTGCGGGTCGGTGAGCATGGCGATAAAGCGATAGTCGAGCAGGAAGAACAAGGTGCGCCACGGGTTTGCGGTCCCAAGCAAGCCGACCTCGTGGGTCATGCCGGAGCGCGCGCCGTAGCAGTTTATCCACGGCTCCATGGTGTTGCAGGACAGCGCGTCGTCGACGCTGGTCTTGTCCTTGGTAATCGCCAAGGTGTAGTTGAAGGTGACGCCGTAGCGCTCGGAGGCGAAGTCGCGCCCAACGTCGAAGTTGATGACGTGGTTCGAGGCGCGGAAGTCGAAGATGCCGCTATAAGTCAGACCGGCGCGGATGCCCTTGTACGAGCCGGTGTCGCGAACACCGGCGCTGACATCGCCCGCCAGCACCTGCTGGTTGTTCTTGAAGCCGGGGTCGGTATAGACCGAGCTGTTGCTGCTGCCGCCCACCAGCGCGCGCGCACGGACGCGGCCTTCGACGAACGCGCCGAGGCGGCGGATGATGCGGGTGTCAAAGGTGGCGCGGCCCTCGTCGCGACCGGTGCGTAGGACGGTCAGGTTGTTCTCGACGGCGGAGGCGCCCTGGGCACTGAGCGTGGTGCCGCTGCGGCGGTTGTACAGCAGGCGGCTAAAGAACATGTTGATGGCCAGCGACGACATGTGCGAGTAGCCAAGGCGCAGCGTCAGCCGATCCTGATTGAGGATGCGAATGGTCGACAGCGCCATGATCCGCGTCGGCTGCGGACCGGCAGAGCCGTACAGGTCGATCACGACGTCGGACATCAGATCGACGCGCTCTGCCGGACGCCACGAGTTCTGCCAGCTGACAAAGATACGCGGCGCATCCAGCGCGTCCGAAGGCGCCAGCAGATTGCCCGTCACGGGAGCATTGGAGGGAAGGCCCATCGGACTGTTCGCGGCGGGATCGGCATTGACCGGCCCACCGTCGCCAGGACCCAAGAACACCGAGCCAACCAAGCCCACCGCGCCCCACAGCGTGTCGTAGGTGTAGCGCGAGCCGACGCCAAAGCCGACGCCGAACTTCAGGCCGTCGGTTTGGCAGGGCTCATTTGCAAGGCCGGTCAGCTGGCCGGAGACCCCGGCACCACAAGGCGCGGCATAGTCGCTAAGCAGCGACCGCGAGTACGGGTTTGGATAGCCACCGGCAAAGACGCTGCCCATCCAGTGCTCGTTGAAGGTGTGCGCAAGCCGCACGCCGTCGAGCTTCATCGCATCCGCTTCGAGCACAAACATACGCCCGACGGAGATCTGCCAGCTGGGGGTAGCGCGAATGCTGACGTAGGCTTCGCGCACGTCGTACTCGGAGCCACCGAGGTAGCCACGAGCCGAGATGCCCAGTGAGGCTGCCGGATTGTCGACGTACAGGTCGCGCACCGCGTCGTCAAAAGAGAACTTGCGCTCGTAATCAAAGTTGCCGGTCAGGCGGACGCGGGCATCCAGGCGAAAGTCGATGCGCTCTTTTAAAAGGCGCGCCCCCGCCACCGTCACTCGCAGCTCGCCAAAGCCCAGCTGACTAAGCGAGGCAATCTTGGTCGGGTACTGCGACGGGTCTTTGACTAGATCAAGGCCGTCGCTCTCGGTGTAGTAAAAGCCGGTCAGCGCCACCTTGCCAGTCAGCGACGGCTTTACGTCCGCCCAGGCCACTGCAGGCAGCACCACGGCTGGTAGCACCGCTGCCGCCACCGTCAGCAGCTTCGGCAATCCCCGTCGCGGCTGTGCGCTTGCATCCGGCAGCTTGGGCCGCGACCCGGCTGCGCTCCTAAGTTGCTGCCCGCTCATCGACACACCGAGTCCGTGCCGCCGGTAGCCGACAGCGCCCGGAACGAGCTTGTGTTGTGACAAAACCCGCACGAAGTCACCGCATCATGCCGAGTGACGTTGCCCTTGCTGTCGCGCGAAGCCGGATTGCCCAGCGCCGCCACTCGCATCGCATCATCGCGGTGACACGAGATACACGTCGCCGCGAGGCCCGCGTAGTTGCCACCCTTGTGACAGTCGATGCACGGCAGGACGCGATGCACCCCGGTCAGCGTGCAGCCCACGCGGTCGTGGTTAAAGCGCGCGGCGATAAAGGTCTGCTGGGTGTGGCAGTCGCTGCAGCGAGGTCCGAGCGCGTTGTTGTGAATGTCGTCGCGCTGGTGGCAGACCATGCACATCTGCGCCATGCCTTGCAGGATGCGGCCCTGATAGTGGCACTGCGCGCACGGCACCCGATCATGAGCGCCGCCAAACTTGGTCGGGAAGATGTCGTGGCCGTTGTGGATCTGCTTGAAGCCCTGCTCCTCGTGGCAGCCAGCGCAGCGGATACCGAGCTCGCCTTTGTGGGCCTCAGGGTCGGCGTGGCAGCCCTGACAGTCGAGCGGCGCCGGCTTAAACTTCTGGCTGGGGTGGCAGCCGATGCAGCGCACCTGCTGGTGCTTGCCGTTTAGCTTCCACCGGTCTTTTTCTTTCGGATCGTTGTGGTCAAAGCTGGTCTGTCCGCTGGGCGAGTGGCACTTCTCGCACGCAAGGCCCAGGCTGCGCTCGTGCGCGTCGTCTTTGAAGTGGCACTTTCCGTCGGCGCACAGCGTCGGCGTGGGCTTGTAGGCGCGCGCCGGGTGGCAGTTTTCGCACTTTACTTCCTTGTGCTTGCCGACCAGCGGATAGCTGCTCTGGTCGTGGTCAAACTTGCTGGCCGTCCACTTGCCGCCCTCGTGGCAGTTGTTGCAGGTGTCCTTGCCCAGCGAGCCCTTGTGCAGCCGATCGACGTGACAGCCCGAGCTGCCGCACATCGACGGTGTGTCGCGATACTGGTCGCTCTTGTGACACTTTTTGCAGTCGGAGATCTTGTGGCCATCGACGAGCTGGAACGGCTTGCCGGGGCCGTGACCGATCTTGACTCGCTCGAGCATGGCCTTGGGATCGCTGCTCTGCTTCACCTCGCCGGGCTTGCTGTGGCACTTGAGGCACTGGTCGTTGGTGAACTGCTTTTTATGGACGTCGGCGTGCTTGTGGCAGCCCATGCAGTCGCTCTTGATGACCTTGGACTTGCCGGTGCCAGTGACGGTGATGAGCTTGTCGAAGTTCTCGTAGTCGCTGGGGCCCTTGCCGCGATGGCAGGCACGGCAGTCGACGACCTCGTGACGACCGGAGAGCGGGAAGCGCGTCTGCCGGTTGTGATCAAACTTCATCTCCGGGCCCCAGGTGGTGACCAGGTGGCAGCTTGCGCACTCGCCGACCTTGGCGAAGCGGCCCGCGTGGACATCTTTGTGGCAAGACTCGCAGTTCTTCCCAGGCGAGGACCTAGCCGTCGGAGCATGACACGTCACGCAGGGCTTCTTATGCGGCCCTTCCAGCGCAAACCGCGTCTTGTGGTTGTGGTCAAAGTCGATGCTGCTCCACTCCACTTTCGCCGAGTGACAGCTGGTGCAGTGCTTCTGGCCGAACAGCGACTCGCCGTGGACGTTCTTGTGACACGGCGTGCAGTCCGAGGCCCAGTTGCTAAGCCGAAACACCGACTTGGGATGACAGCTGTTGCAGGGCACACCGATGTGCTTGGTCTCAAGCGGGAAGCGGGCGTCGCGGTTGTGATCAAACTTCATCGGCTCCAGCGGGCGCCAGCTCTTGGCGTCGTGGCAGCGCTCGCAGCCAGCCAGGACGTCGTGCAGCTCACCGTGGGGCGAGCGATGGCAGCCCTGACAGTTCGTCGGCGCCAACAGGAAGCTGGGCCGACCCGTCTGCGTCTTTTGCTTGTGGCAGTCCTTGCAATCCACGACCGAGTGACGCCCGGTGAGCGGAAAGCCAGAGATGTCGTGGTTAAACTTTGCCTGCCCGCCAAAGGTCGTCCAGCCAAAGATGTCAGCGTCGGGACCCTTGTGTTCCTTGTGGCACAAAAGGCAAGGCCGACCGATGGCCTTAGGCGAGGCGTGGACGCCCTTTTTCTGATCGATGCGCATCTCGACCGGCGTGTGGCAGGCCAGACACTTTTTGTCGTCGATCTCACGCTTGCCGGGGACGTGGCACTTGCTGCAGTTCTGCGGGCCGTCAATGTATCCGTGGCCGCGCGCCAGCTTGCCCGGTGAAGAGTCAAAAAAGCTCGCCGCTGCGGGCCGACTCCACAGCAGCAACATGGCCGCCAGCAGCATCAGCGACCAGCGTCGAGCCACTAGCGAGCAGCGCTCACCGGTTCTCAGCTGGTCCACGTGCTTAGCAGCCCTAAGGAGGGCGATGTTTACTCTTGTCACTGCTTGCCATCATACCGCAAATTGCGCCAGCTCTGCGCGCGCGGAATTGGGCCATCTCGACGAGCGACTTTTTCTACCCTGCGATTGCCGTGAAGTCGTCGCTGGTTAGGTCCAGGCAGGCCCTGCTTTTGCACTTTTTAGAATTTTTTATAGTTAGACCCAGGCACCGCTAGCCCAAGCTCAAGAGCCTCATGAAATGTCGCATCGACTGCTACTGACCTACGTTTCTGCCGCGCCGCCACAAGCTGAGGCACCAGCGCCGCCACCCGCCAAAGTTGCAGTGCTCACGCTGCACCATGCGGCTAAGCGCAACGCGCTCGACGCCGCGCTGTGCCAGGCCATCGAGCAAGCTCTGCACACCGCGGCAGCAGAGGGAGCGCAAGCGGCGGTGCTTACCGGGGAAGGACCGGTGTTTTGCGCGGGCTCAGACATTGGCAGCCTGCCAGAGGAGCCCGATCCAGCATGGCTGCGTGGCCACGGTCCGCTGCAGAGCGCGATGTATGCCGTCAGCCAAGGACCACTGCCGGTAGTCGCCGCGCTAAACGGACCGGCGATCGGAGCCGGCTGCGAGCTAGCACTGTCCTGTGACCTACGCGTGGCCCATCCCGAGGTCACCTTGCAGATGCCGCCGGTGCGACTGGGACTTATCTACACCCCCGAGGGTATCCAGAGGCTGATTGCGCTATGTGGTCTGGGTCGCACGCGCGAGCTCTTGCTGACCGCGCGCGCGATCGACGCGGCAGAGGCGTTTTCATGGGGCTTGCTAAATCGCGTGGTCGTCGCAGAGCAGGTCTTTGCCTGCGCGCTGCAGCTGGCGCAGGTGTTGGCGGCTCAGCCTCGGCTGGCGATGGCGGGTA
>JAGNNG010000154.1 GCA_017990795.1 Deltaproteobacteria bacterium | reverse complement strand
ACCTATCCACAGCTGGGCTGGCCGCGTCAGACCGACTCGCTGTGCCCGCGCTGCGTCAAGGAAGTCCGCGAAGACATCCTGTCAGGCCGCAAGCAGCTGTCTGAGCTGACTGAAGGCAAGCCCGGCGAAGTGCGCGCGCAGATCGTCGAGCGCGACGGCAAGATCGTGATGGAGAAAGAGTGCCCCAAGCACGGCAAGTTCTCCGACGTGATGGCGATTGATCCAGAGTTTCTGACGCGGATCGAGAAGCTGTACCCAGGCCGCGACTTTAAGACCAAAGAGACGTCGCTGCGCTTCCACGGCACCTCGAACATCCAGTACGGACGCGGCGCGGTGTTGACGGTCGACCTGACCAACCGCTGCAACATGATGTGCGACCCGTGCTTTATGGACGCCAACCAAGTGGGCTTCGTCCATGAGCTGTCGTGGGAAGACATCAAGAAGATCCTCGATGACAGCTTGACGGTGACGCCGCGCCGGCAGATGAGCATCCAGTTCTCGGGTGGCGAGCCGACGCTGTCGCCGCACTTCCTAGAGTCGATTCGCTACGCTCGCGATGTCGGCTACTTTGCCGTGCAGTGCGCCACCAACGGCATCCGCTTTGCGCAAGAGCCGGGCTTTGCCAAAAAGGCCAAAGAGGCGGGCCTGCGTATGGCCTACCTGCAGTTTGACGGCACCAGCAACGAGTCAAACGCGCACCGCAAGATTGGCAACCTGTTTGACGTCAAGCTGCGCGCCATCGAGGAGCTACACGCCGCTGGCATCGACGTGATCTTGGTCGTCACCGTGGTCAACACCGTGAACAACGACGAGATTGGCCGCATCCTGCGCTTTGCCATCGAGAACAGCGACAAGATCACCGTCGTCAGCTTCCAGCCCGTCAGCTTCACCGGTCGCGATGAAGACATCGACGATGCCACGCGTGAGCAGCAGCGCTACACGCTGTCGCACCTGGCGCACGACGTAAAGAAGCAGACCGGCGTGACCGAGCCGCTGCGCGACTGGTTCCCGCTGTCGGCGATGGGGCCGTTTTCCAACCTCACCGACATGCTGATGGGGCCCGAGTCGCAGTTTGGCGCGGTCAACTGCGGCTGCCATCCCAACTGCGGCATCGGCACGATCCTGTTTGTGAACAAAAAGACCAAGAAGATGGTTCCGCTGATGCAGTTCCTGGATGTCGAGCAGCTGATGGCCGACGTGGACACCATCACCGATGGCGCGATGCCCAAGCAGGTGGCGATGGCACAGACGGCGCTGGCGCTGATCAAAAACTTCCGACCCGAGCGCGCGCCCGAGGGCTACACGATCCTGGAGCTGTTCCGACAGTTCCTGTCGCAGACCGGCGCTCGCGGCACCAAGGTCGGGGCCCACGAGTCCGACGCCCACGAGTTTGAGTGGCGCGTGCTGTTCGTCGCCGGAATGTGGTTTCAGGACCTGTTTAACTACGACTTCCGCCGCACCGAGATGTGCATCATCCCGTACGGCACGCAGATGGGCGAGATTAGCTTTTGCGCCTACAACACCGGCGTCGGCTGGCGCAACATCGTCGAGAAGATGCTGGCCAACGCGACGGTTGCGGAGTGGTACAAAAAGCACGGTCGCCACAAGGTCTTCGCCAAGAACCAGCCGCTGGAGCTGCCGGAGTTTGGCAATCCGCTGACCTCGCGCTTGCCCGATATGCCGGGCTACGTGGCGCAGCTAAACGATGCAGGCAAGCTGAAGCTGCGCGTCATTCCGTAACTGCACAAGGCCACCGGACTGCACCTGCTAAAAGCCCGGTGGCTTTGCTGACGGCTCTAGGCTGAAAGATCTGCTGCGCAGCGCCTGCTGTACAGCCACGACGAAAAACCTCCTCGCTTTTATCGCGGTTTCCCTTCAAAAAGTCGTACACACTATTAAAGATGCGCCTGTGCTGGACTAGCAGCAGGGCCTTCGCGATTGATGCTCGGTAAGGAAACTTCGCATGACGACCCCAGCCAAAAAGGCAGACGAAAAAGGCGGCGGCAAAAAAGTGCTGATGCGCAACAAGCGCGCGCGGCATGAGTACTTCATTGAAGACACCATGGAAGCGGGCGTGGTGCTGATGGGCTCAGAGGTAAAGTCGCTGCGCGCGGGCAAGGCCGAGATGACCGATGCCTACGCCGAGATCGAAAACGGCCAGGCCACGCTGCGCCAGATGCAGATCAGCGAGTGGGCATTTGCCAACCGCTGGAACCATGCGCCCAAGCGCGACCGCCGCTTGCTCTTGCACAAGGCCGAGATCGAGCGCCTTGACGAGGCCAGCAGCCGCGAAGGCTACACGCTGCTACCGCTAGAGGTGTACCTGCTGCGCGGCAAGATCAAGGTCGAGATCGGGCTGTGCAAAGGCAAGAAGCAGCACGACAAGCGCGCCGACCTTAAAGAGAAGGACGCGAAGATGGACATTCGGCGCGCGATGCGCGGGTAACGGACTGGCGCAAAAGAGACACCATGCAACCGCTGTCGACCAGGCTTCGGGAGGGAACCAAAGCAGCGCACGTAGCAGCAGAGCGCTCACCGCTGATGCGAGTGCTGCTGCGTGGGGGCATGACCCCTGGGGTGTACAGGCAGCTGCTGGAAAGCTGGCTGGCGATTTACGACGCGCTAGAGCGTGGGCTTGCGCAGCATCAGGCCCATCCGCTGCTGGCCCCGCTGTACTTTCCGGAGCTCTGTCGCGTACCCGCGCTGCGAGCGGATCTGCAGTTCTTCGCAGACGATGCAGAAACGACAGAGGCACCAGTGCCCGCGACGCTTCCAATCAGTGCTCAGCGCTACGCTGCACGCCTGACCGAGCTTTCGGCAGCTGACCCGGTGTTGCTGCTGGCGCATGCCTATACCCGCTACCTGGGCGACCTATCGGGCGGGCAGCTGCTCGCCGGGGTAGTACGCCGCGCGCTCTCGCTAACCTCGACGGAAGGCACCGCGTTTTTTGAGTTTGCGCAGCTTAGTGATTTGGCAGCGTTTAAGGCGGAATACCGGCGACGACTGGATGCGGTACCGCTAACGGACAGCGATGCGCAACGCGTGGTCGAGGAGGCAGTCGCAGCCTTTGGCTACAACCAAGCGCTGACCGATGAGCTAACGCCGGCCCTACAGCAGTCGCTGGGTGCAGCCCGCTTTGCGGAGCTGTCTACCCCAGTCAGCCGCTAAGCACCGGCAGCCGCGCGGCCAGCAACGTCGGCCAAGGTCTTAAACCTCCGCCGACGCGCTGAAGCGGGCGCAGATTTCTGGTTACTGCTTCAGGTTGATGACGCCGCAGCCGATACGCGCGCCGCTGTTGCCGCTGGGCTGGGTGGTCACGTCGTCTGGCTTTTCGTGCAGGACCAGAGCCTTGCCCACCACGCTGCTGTCACCAGGCAGCACGGTCAGCTGCTCAACCGTCAGCTCGAGCTTGCCTTTGCCGTCGTCGCCTACGGTGATGTTGCCAAAGTCACCCGCATGCCGAGGACTCTTGTCGGGGCTGCCGTGATCCATCTTGTGCGGGTTAAAGTGCCCGCCTGCGCTCTTGGCATCGGGGGCTGAGCAGTCGCCGGTCTCGTGGATGTGCAGGCCGTGCTGACCTGCGGTGGCACCGCTGACTTCGACGACGACGCGCACTTTGTCGCCAACCTGAGTAAAGCTGGCCTGACCGGAAATGGCGCTGCTGCTGCGGGCCTCCAGCGTGGTTACCGCCGTCGGTCCGTCACCGCCTGCTGGAGGATTTTTGACATCTGGGGTGTGCGCCGGGCAGCCAGCAAGCAGCAGACTGGCCCCAAAGAGCGCTCCTGCAATCAAAGAAAACGACGAGTTCTTCCGCATCATGCACCTCTACATTGGCGATGGAACAACGGGGCCAGAGGTGGCCCATCAGGACCGATTTCATTGACCTCTGCGCTTCATAGTCAGGCGCCCAGCGCGACGAAATCAACAGCAAACCAGCACAGTTACCCGGCCCGGCTCAAACACACCCCGGCTTAGGGCGCGGCCACGCGCGGTGCAGCGGTGACAGCAGGGCCGGACGGCAGCAGCTCAAAGATCTCGATTGGGGCCTTGCGGCCTTTGACGATGGCTTCGCCCAGGCGTCGGCACTGGGACTCTTCCAGCAGCGCCGCAGTGGGTCCACTTAGCAAGAGGGGCACGCCGTACGACTTACACAGCGACTCAATGCGCGAGGCCAGGTTTACCGTGTCCCCGATGGCGGTAAACTCGACGCGATCCGCGCTGCCGACAATTCCGACGACGGCCAGGCCGGTGTGGATGCCGATGCCAATGCGCAAGTCTGACCAGTTCCACGACTGGCGCAGCTCGACAATCGCCGCCGACAGCGCCAGCGCAGCCTGAGCCGCCCGCCGCGCATGCTCACGCTGCGGCATAAACGAGGTCGCGCCAAACAGCGCCATGATGCCGTCGCCCATGAACTTATTTATGACGCCGCCGTGCTGCTCGATGATGCGGTTGGCCAGCGCAAAGTACTGGTTTAGAAAGTTCAGCACGTCGCGCGGATCCAGCGTCTCAGAGAAGCTGGTGAAGTCGCGTAGGTCGCAGAACATCACCGACACGCTGCGCTTGTCGCCGCCATCTTGCGAGTGATCCAAAAGATGCCGCGCCACCTCGCGCGAGACGTGACGGCCCAGGGTGTTGCGCGCGCGCACTTCCTTGCGCACCGTCTCGACCAGGTCCTTGATGACGTTGTTAAACGTCGCGCACAGCCACGCTGCGAGCAGGCCCGTCACCAGCAGATAACACGAGCGCTGGACAAAGTTGGCCAACGTCAGCGATGGCACCAGCGCCAGCACGGTATGGTCCAGACGATCTTGAAAGCGCAGATAAATCGCCAGCAGCTCTACCGCGGCCAGAGTTCCCGCATACAGCGTCAGCGTCCGTGATAGCCGCAGCGCCGACAGCAGGATGACCGGGGCATACAGCAGCATCGGCGCACTGGTAAATGCGTAGGCGGGGCCGACAAAGTGGGCATCCAGCGCCACCACCGCCGACACAATCGAGACTTCCAAGCTGACGTTGATCCAGTCGAGGAACGGACGATGGCGCTGCCGCCGAAATAGCAGCAGCATCAGCGCTTCATAGCTGGCCACCGCCAGGCTCACGCCGGTCAGCGCGATGCCTAGCTGATGATTGAAGCGCAGGCCGACGTAGATGCAAAACGGCAGGCTCAGCAGACACACCAGCATGGCCGCCAGCGACACGATGTACGAGCCGCGCATGCGCCGGGTACGCACCAGCTCTTGGGCGATGCGAGCGTCCTCAGCCTGCGCGCGACCGATGGAAGTCTGGGACATGGCCGAGGTCTGCAGCGAGCTGGCCGATGGTGGCGTGCTGCTACCACTGCTGCTAAAGCCCAGGCTGCTGCCGGACCGGTTCATGGCCTGCGTCAGCGCCCCAGGAAGGGACGTTGCTGAAGCGGCTCCGTCACTACGCGTGGACTCGGCGCTGACCGGCAATCTTTCACTGGAGGATGAGGACGATGATGCTGCAGACATAGCCTTGCTCGTGAGCCGCCACCGCCGAGCAAAAGCGCCGGCACTGTCGCAGCCCGTCTAATCATATAACCACTTAGTTACACACGAGCACAGATTCTCGCAGCCAGGCCAACCCCGCATGGTCACGCCCAAATCTGTACGCAGGCGCAGTCGCGTGGA
>JAGNNG010000153.1 GCA_017990795.1 Deltaproteobacteria bacterium | reverse complement strand
TGCAGCAGCTTCTCGCTGTTGACGTGAATAACCCGCAGCTGGTCGGCTTGCTTTGCGGTCTGCTTCGTCAACTCTTTGGCTGCTGCGCCAGCAGGCTGGGTGGCGGCAAATGCTGCTGCGGCTGCAGTACCGGGACGATTTCCTTGCGCGTCACTTAGGCGCGAGGAACGCAGCTGCTCCACTGCATCTTGCTCGACGTTTTGGACCGCCTGTGACAGATGAGTGGCCAGCGGCATCATGCCTTCGATCAGCTGGGCCGACTCTTCGGTCGCTTTGGTCAGCGGCCCAAAAGCCGCTGTTAGCTCTTTGATGCGAGCCGACTGCCCCTGGGCACTGCTAGCAATCGAGGCTGCCGTTCGGTCCAAGCTGCGCACCATCTGCCCTAGCTGAATCGACAGGCGCTGACACTGCTTGACTACGGTACTTATGCGCTGCGTGGCGGCTCCAAACTCTTCCCCCAGCTCGCCAATCTCGTCTTGCCGCCGAGGCAAGTCGCGCAGGATGTTGCGACTGCTCCTAAGCTGACCTCGGCCAAGCTCGCTGACCGCCGTGCGCAGGGTCGCCATCGGCTCGCTGATGCGGACCAGGATCACCAGACAGACGATGACGATGCCCAGCAAGCTAACCAGCAGCACACCGGCAATCTGCCGTGGGAAAGTTGTGGTCAGCGCGCGCATCCGCTCACGCGGGACGGCGATGATTAGCTTGGCGTCGCCATAGCGCTGCTGGGACACCAGGTAACGTGAGCTCAGCTTGGCCAGCTGGCTTCGTCCGTCCTCACTGTTCCAGTTGGTCGCCGACAAGTCACGCGGCGCAAAGCTCGACAACAGCACGTCACCAGCAGCCAGCGCTACCTCAATGCCTAGCGCATGGGCATTTTCGGTTAGCTGGCTGGCTTGTACGCGATTGCTGACCAGCACCAGCCCAATTGGAGCTTGTCCGGCGCTGCGCAGGACCGGCAGTCGATGCAGGATCTGCAGGCTCTCCGCAGTACCAATCAGCACGCTTGCCGCCTCCTCGGGGTGGGACGAGTTGCGCTGCAGCAGTGCCGCCGGATCTTTCCCTGTTTGCGAGAGCACCGCTCCCTCTTTGTCCAAGATGACGACGCTGCTGGCACCTGCGCTAAGGATGGTTTCGGCGTAATAGTCCATCTGCGACTGATCACGCTGCGCAAGGTAGGCCCGTAAGTAGGGCTGACGCACGATCGACTCGTAGGCGCGGTGACGCTCGTTATGACTCAGCTGCCACTGTCGCAGCAGCGCCTCGCCTGCGACCTGCAGCTCGTGCGTTAGCATGGTCTCCGCACTGGCGTTGAGGTTATTCCACAACACGCCAATACTTAGCCCGCCGCACAGCAGCATCGCCGCAAACGCCACCAGAAGCAGCTGAACGCGCAGTCGCATAGCGAGGGGTCCTTATTTCCCCTTGAGCTTCAGAGCAAACTCCACCGGGCCCCCAGGCTGCAGATCCACCTGCATGGACTCCTGTCCAAGCTCGGGCGAGTAGGCCACCAGGCGGTACTTTCCAGGGGGCACATTAGGAATGCTATAGCGCCCGTCTTCGCCAACTTGGCCATAGAACTTCGACGGAGTAACCACCACCACCGCTTGCATGTTCTCGTGGATGTTGCAGTACAGCTCGATCACCCCGGGCTTATCGAACGTCACCGAGCGCAGCTCGCCCTGCGGATAGTGCCCCAAGTCAAAGCGCTTCACCGGTGAGACCGAGAACACGTTATGAACGATGCGGTCATCGTTCGGCATGTTCACCGTTTGACCCACGGTAATCACCAAGAACTCAGGGCGGAAGCGGGCACCTCGCTGCGAGATCGTGGGCCGCTCGACTGGCGGTGGCTGTCCTGACAGCTGGCCGCCTTCAAGGTAGACCACGGCGTGCTTAGGCGCCCCGCCTGCCGTAGACAGCACAGTACCAGCGATAGAGACGCTGGCTGGCTTGGGCGGAGGAGCAGGTGTGGGCGCCGGAGTCGCTGCTGGCGGCGGTGCCGGCGTGTTCTCGTCCGCAGTCGCCAAGCGCACAACCCCAGGTAGCTCGATGGCGAGCCCCGCGGCAAGCAGAAGGAGGATGGGCGCAACGTGTTGGAACGGCATGGCTGCTCCTCTATCGACTGGTAGCGCTACAGCGCATAAAACAGGTCGCCAATAAACTGGTGGCTTTCATTGCTGGTCAGGCCCGCGGCACCCTCGAAGCGAAGGCGCACATTGGTACGGATGAAAAACTGCATTCCCATCACCAAGCGACGGCGGCTGGGGCGCGAGTCGCTGTCCGAGTAGGACTCTTCATAGCGCACCAGCGGCTGCAGCCACGGGAAGATGGGATAGTCCAAGTGGGCGCTCCAGGACAGGCTTCGGACCTGGGTGCCATTGCCGTCCGGGTCGCTGTCCTGACCCAGCGTCACTTGCCCAATCAGATCCAGGTTGTGCGCCCGAACGCGAAGGTCTGCCATCAGTCTGTAAATGTCGTTTGTAAAGCGAGAAGCCGGAGCCGCTGGAGTCGTGACTCCGGTGCCGATATAGGTAGAGGCTCCGATGAGCACCGTCGGAGCGTCATCGGCAAGGCTGGCGTTTAAGTAGTCCAGCCGCGTCCCCCCTAGCTTTAGCTGCAGTCGCGCGAAGACATCTCGGCGGGACGACAGATCATCAGTTGGCTTGCGACCGTTGGCGGCTCCCAGGACCCACTTCAAGCGGCCTTTGACCAGGCCAAACAGCTCAATCGCGTCCGCCCCTTGACCCAGCGTGAAGCCATCTTTCCCAATCGCGGTGTCGTAAGAGTACGGCTGCAGCACCGAGCGCTGAAGCGCGGGCTGCAGCGGGAACAGGTCCAGCCGCATGCGACCGACTTTGACGTTCAACGCCCCTTCGCCCAGCCACCGCTGCAGCAGGCTGCGGCCCACGATGAAGACCTGACCCAAGTTGGCGCCATTGCTGCCCACAAACACCGTCCCCATCATCGTGATGTGTTTTCCCAGGCTGCCGCCAAACAGCAGCGACGCCGCCGCCGAGATCTGAGCCGTCGAAGTACCGGTTCCAGTCTCGCCGGGGATCTCTACTCGCCCAGAAAACTGGGCAGTAGCCCCGATGGGCAGACCTGCGGGTAGCTCTCCCGGCCAGACCGTGTTTGGAAACAGGCTCTTGCGGCTCTCGGCGCCCATGGGAATCGGGGGGTCACGCAAAAACGACTCGTCTTCACCGGGGATGCGGTAGCCGTTGTCACGAAACGCCTCGCCCAGCGGCGTCAGCTTGTTGGGTCCGCCCACGTGACAGGTACTGCACGACATCCCATAGCGCCGAGCAAAAGGCGGGATTGCATGGGCCACAGTGGCGTCGCTAAGCAGCCAGCCCAGCACAAGCAGCAGCAGCCCCAGACGCACCACCCGCTGCAGCCGCTGCGACTGCTGGCGTAGCAGGTGCGACGCTACAGCGCGGCTTGGGCCGCTGGCCCCTGCGACGCTTGCGTGCCTGCTGACGGTGAGGCTTTCTGGGTGTAGCGACATGAAATTTCCCCTACGGTCGCGACTCTGCTCCGCCAAAGCGGAAGCGGTCGTGGCAGGCGACGCAGTTTTCTTTGATATGCATAAACCAGTGCTTTTGCCCCACGTCGTCTCCGGTCATCGCCGAGTGACTAAGCGAGCTGGCATTGAAGCGCTGCATCGCGGAGTAACTGACGAAGTCCGCGCGTCCCACTTCATCATGCTGAAAAAAAGCTGGGGCAGCCTCGAAGCAGTCAGCCAGACCAGCCGCAAGCCGCGCTACCTGCTCGCTGCGCTCCGCTGGCTCGGTGCCAGAGTGGTCATGAAACAGATACAGCGACAGCGCCGACATTCGCGGGTTGATGTGCCACTGCATCAGCTGATGCAAATCCGTCGCCGACGTACTGCGGTCGATAGCAGAGCAGCGACCTGTGCTAACAGCTGCTGGGAGGCTACGCTCCGGCGCCGGTATTTGCATGCAGCCAGCATCCGACCCGCACAGGACTAGACCCACCATCAGACCGCAAAGGGCACTAGCGGACTCGCTCAACCCCATGCGTGTCCTAATAGGCAAGCGATGAGCAGTCATGCGCATCCTATTGTAGGCCCCGATGGTGCTAGCTGTCTGTAGCAATGACACCATCGGCCATAGCTGACTGCCAAGACTGTCTGGTGATGTAGGTTGCCAGTCGAGGACAGTCAGGCTAGCTCCCATCCCGAATCTACTGCGGACTCCGCTGACAGCACCGGTCGTGCTCACGGCCCCAAGGCTGCTCCGCTCGCCCATCACCGCCATCGGGGTTCCTCGCGACGATTCTGGTTGGAACTGGCCTAGCGACTATTGCCGCCAAAGCAGGGTCGCAGCAGCGTCCTTTGCCACCTGGGATTGCCCCAAAAGGGCTGCAGCCCCCGTCGAATTTCACCTGAGCCAACGCAAGAACCCTTGCAACCGATTCAGGCACAGCTGCGGCCCCCGCAGGGACCCCTGCAACGGTTGCAGACACGACTGCGGCGCCCGGAAGCGTCCATGCAAGGGTTGCAAGTGCTCCTGCGGGGGTTTTAGTAAACCTTGAACGACTTGCAGATACGGCTGCGGGGGTTTTAGTAAACCTTGAACGACTTGCAGACATGGCTGCGGGGGTTTTAGTAAACCTTGAACGACTTGCAGACATGGCTGCGGCGCCCGCAGCGACCCCTGCAACGGTTGCAGACCTCATTCCGGCAGCCGCAGGGGGACTTGCAACCGTTGTTAGTGCTGCTGCGGCAGCCGCGCAGAGGTCGGCAACACCTGCAGACTTCGCTGCGGGGGCCATAGCAGGGTCGTCGACACTTGCAAACCAGGCTGCGGGGGGTACGGACCGGAAAGAGAGGGTTTATGACCGGGCTTTGGGGGTCTGTGCTGCGGGGCGGAGCTGCGACCAGCCTGCTGCGGCTGCCGGAATAGGCTGGTCGCGGCGTACTTACGGGGTTAGGACGGCGCGGAAGCGAACGTCGTTCTTCATCATCTTGGCAAAGGCGGCGTCGGCTTGCTCTAGCGGGAAGGTCTCGGTCTTGGGTCGCACGCCGGTTAGCGCGCTAAACGCCATGGTGTCTTCTGAGTCCACCGCACTGCCGCTTGGCCAGCCTGCAATCGACCGCCCAGATAGCAAACTCAGCGCGGAAGCCTGGAAGGGCTCAAACGCGGCAGCAACAATTAACAGCTGGCCGCGTGGAGTCAGGCCATTGACGCAGCTAGAGATGGCCTCAGCGCTCGGGGCCGTGACCAGCACCAAGTCAGCGCCACCTAGCTGCTGTAGGGCCTCGGCTGCGGGCACAGCCTTGGTATCGATGTACTCGTGGGCGCCAAGCTCGCGGGACAGCGCCTCTTTGTCTGCTCCCCGCGACATGGCGATGGTGCGAAAGCCCATGCGCGCCGCGTACTGAACGCCCAGGTGCCCCAGACCGCCAATGCCTTGGACCGCAACCGTAGAGCCGGGACGGATGCCGCTGTTGCGCAAGGCGTTAAAAGTCGTGACACCCGCGCAGAGCAGCGGTCCAGCGTCGACGGCACTGAGCTTGTCGGGAATCCGCGCAACCGACTCAGCGGGGACCACTACGTATTCGGCATAGCCGCCATCGTGGGTGATGCCGGTGATCTTGCCGTTCTGGCAGTTGATAAACTGACCTTTGCGACACGGA
>JAGNNG010000152.1 GCA_017990795.1 Deltaproteobacteria bacterium | reverse complement strand
TCTGAGCCAGGATCAAACTCTCCAATTAAGATGTTTGAACCGAACCGAGTTCCGAAGAACTACGATTTGGATTTCGAGCTTGTTACTTTTTTCTCTCTATCGCTATTCAGTTTTCAAAGACCAACAAACATCGCAACCCACTGAAGACTTACACACAGAGTAACTTTGTTTCTCCGTGGTGGCTTTCAGCAGCGCCGCGAATGAGTAGGGTTCTACGTGGTTAACCCTGCGCAGTCAATAGGAAATTTTCAGATTTTTACGTTCTCGTCGGTGACGAGATGTATTCAGCTGCAGATTTTCCCAAACCAAGAGCGCACAAACCTATGATTTTTTTCCGGATTCGCCCTGCGGAGCCGGTTCGTCATCCGAGTTTTGGGGTGGCTCGGGCTGGCGGATCGAATTGAAGTCCGGCGCAGGAGGTACCTGGCTACTGTCTTCAAAGCGAACAGCCGTCCCCCGGATTTCGAACTGAGTTGACCAGCCGCTGGGAGCACGCGTGAAGTAGATGTCGACGACAGCTGGCAACTTTTTGCCATCTGTTTCGCGACATAGGGCTTCCAATGCGCTGATGAAATCCGGCCCCCGGCCAGACAGGCCGACGACTCTCACCATGCGCCAGCTTTGATCGGCGTTGGGATAGACAGCAGCGCTACATAGATGCTGATTCAGCGGCGGCTGTAGCCGACGAGCTGCAAGCTCTGATTCTGTAGATGCCCGCTTGTCAGAAACCGCCGACGGTGCGGCCTTGCATCCTATTAATCCCAGCAGCGCAAGCACTGCCCCCACCAAATGCCTGTGCACCGTGATCGCTTGGTTGGTTTTGCGCATGAGTTCTCACCTTCAGCGTAACAAACGACGCCGCTTGTGAGAAGCGCCTCCGATCTCCCTTGCGCCGCGCGCTGACCACCCATTCAAGCGCAACGACCGGCGAAAGACCTCACTCCTCAACCTGTGTGGAGCGGCGACAGACTCGGATTTTCTCGGCTGCCAGAGACGCGCTCGCAGTCGCAACAGAGGACGGGGCATGCCCCCTCAGTGCACACAGCTAGCCACCTACCAGTGACTCTGCATTGAAAAGCGATGAATTCAGACTGATGGGAAATGTTGCGGCGGGGTGAGACTAAAAAGCGACTTCGCTCGATTGGCCTGTTCGCGGATCAACGAAGCACAGCGACTTACCTTCGCGACGAGCACGCAGAGCTAAGTCTAGCAGTCCCAGCGCGCGGACTATTACGCCCCCTCCGTCGCTGGTTGCGAGTTCATTCATCAGCTTTACAAGCAACAGCCCAGCAGTGCCGTTTATCTGCACCGTCACAGGCTCGCGCGTTGGCATTTGATCGTCTGTCATCGTAGCCCCTCCACAGGTCGCAGTCGCGCAGCCAGCCAAGCCGGATACAGCGTCGCTAGCAGCGAGAGCATTAGCGACGCAACAAGCACCACCGCCAGCTCTGTCGGGTTCACTTTTACCGGCAGCTTGGTGATGTAGTAGACGTCGGTGTCCAGCGGCAGCCCGAAGCGATCAAACGCCGCACACACCGCGCACCCAACCAGCACTCCCGCCGTCGTCCCAAGCATCCCCATGTACAGCCCAAGCAGCACAAACACTCGCAGCACGGCGCCGTCAGACGCTCCCATCGACTTGAGGATTGCCACGTCACGACCCTTCTTTAGCACCAGCATGATGCCGTTGCTGACGATCGAAAACGCCGCGACCAAGATGATGAAGCACAAAGCGATAAACATCGCGATCTTCTCTAGCTTCAGCGCCGAGAACAGGCTGCGATTGGTCTGCTTCCAATCCACCACCTCGAAGTCACTGCCCAAGGTGGCTTGTACCTGCGCCATCACACCTTCAGTCTCTTCGGGGGTGGCCAGCTTTAGCTCAAGGCCCGTTACTTCGTCGGGAAGCCCAAGGAACTTTTGCGCGGCTGGCAGGTCCATGTAGACGTACTTGCTGTCGTACTCGTACATCCCCGAAAAAAAGCTCGCACCGACGCGAAAGCGCTTGGTTTTGGGAATCGGCCCTGTCGGTCCAATGCCTCCCAGCGGAGAAACGACGTTTACGTCATCGCCCAAAAAGACCCGGAGGTTTTTCGCCAGCTCGCGCCCGATCGCGACACCAGGCAGGATCTTGCGCGGCTTGGGCGGCCCACTATGCCTATTTCTGATTTGTCCCTCGGCAGTAGCCGCGCCATCTCCATCGGTTTTGAGCGCAACATCCCGATCGGCGACAGCGGCCCCGGTCCCAGCGTCTGGCGCAACCGCACCTGCGTCTCGCTGATCGGCAGCATCGGCGCCCCCACCTGCATCAAGCGGCGTCGCCAGCTCCTGCAGCGCCGAGCGTGGCGGTGGAGGCTCCCCCAAAGTCAGCATCCGCTCCGGATGCAGTAGGTTTTCCAGCGAGCCCTGCTCCGTATTTTTTACCAGCTCCGTGACGCGACCAATCGTCTGAGGATCGATGCCTTTGATGATCACCCCCGACAGATTTGCCTGGCTGGCGATCATCACTTCACTGGTCAGATACGGCGTCGCAGCAACGACTCCCGGCAGCTTCTCGACCTTAGCCAGCGCCTCGCGGTAGTCGGTAAAGCTGCGATCGCGACAAGTCACGACCATGTGCGCGTGCGTGCCCAGGATCTTGCCTTTCAGATCCTGCTCAAACCCCGACATCACGCTTAGCACCGTCACCAGCGCGCCGGTGCCCAAGAACAGGCCAAAGGTCGAGATGGTCGTAAAGATCGTCAGCTGCCGAATCAGCTCCACGAAAAAGCCGACCAGCACCGTCACCAGAACCGAGGCGTACTTCAGCGTCCGCAGGATCGGTCGCAGGTCCCACAAGAACTGGCTTAGGTGACTGGCCAAGTAGCGATTCAGCAGCTCGTCGCCGATGTAGATGCAGATCGTCGTGAGCAGCAGCCCAAACGTCGCCCAGCGCAGGCCCTTCAGCGCACCAGGCGGACGATCGGCGCGCAGGTAACGTCGCGCCAGCAGCAGCTCAAATCCAAAGCTCACGAGCGATCCACCGTCTTGTTCGCAGCTGCAGTCTCGGTGGCCGCAGCGCCATGCCCTTCCGCTTCAGGCCGCAGCTGCGGAAACGGAATGACGTCGCGAATCGAGGCCTGATTGGTCAGCAGCATCACCAAGCGGTCGATGCCGATCCCTTCGCCTGCCGTCGGTGGCATCCCGTACTCGAGCGCCCGACAGAAGTCCTCGTCATAGTCCATCGACTCGGTCGCCCCGCGCGCTTTCTCGTCGAGCTGACCTTGGAAGCGGCTGCGCTGATCGTCTGGGTCGTTTAGCTCCGAGAACGCGTTTCCAAGCTCTTTTCCGACGACAAACAGCTCGAAGCGATCGACAAAGCGTGGATCGCGATCGTTGCGACGCGACAGCGGCGAGACCTCGGTTGGGTACTCGCAGACAAAAGTCGGCTGAATCAGCGTCGACTCGCAAAACGCTTCAAACAGCGCCACCAGCGCATGCCCATAGCTCGTCGGAGCCTTCTCGCCCAGCACGGTGCGCGCGTATCCCGGCAGCGCCGCCACTTCCGCATCGGTACATGCCCCAGCCTCAATTGGTGCATCAGGCCGTGCTTCTTTGACCAGCTGTCGCATGGTCACGCGTCGATACGGCGGCGCCATGTTCACCCCGGTGTGCTCTTGATAATCGATCACCGTGCGACCCTCGTTGGCCGCCGCGCACACCCGAGCCAGCAGCTGCTCGCTTAGATCCATCAGGTCCTGGTACGTCGCATAGGCCTGATAAAACTCGATCGAGGTGAACTCCGGGTTGTGAAACCGCGACAGCCCTTCGTTGCGAAAGATCCGCCCGATCTCATAGACCCGGTCAAGCCCGCCGACGACGAGGCGCTTTAGGTCAAGCTCCGTCGCAATCCGCAGGTTTAGGTCGAGGTTTAGCGTGTTGTGGTGCGTCTTAAAAGGCCGCGCTGCAGCACCACCGTTAGTGGCCAAGAGCATCCGCGTATCGCACTCGATATAGCCGCGCTCGTCGAAGAAGCCGCGAACCTCGGCGATAATGCGAGCCCGCTTGCGAAACACGTCAGCGACCTCGGGATGAATGATCATGTCGGCGTAGCGGTTGCGATAGCGCCAGTCGTCGTCAGAGACTTTGCTGCCCTCTTGCAGCGCCTTGCCCGGTAGCGGCCTTAGCGCCTTGGTCAGCAGTTGCAGCCCGTCGACCCGCATCGCCCGCTTCTGCTTGCGCGTGCGAAACAGCGGCCCGCGCGCCCACACAAAGTCGCCCAGCTGCAGGTGCTGCGACAGTGCAAACGCCTCGGCGGACTCGGCGCGCAGGTACAGCTGCAGCATCGCCCCGCGATCACCGCGCAGGAACAAGAACTTGGCCTTGCCCATCTCGTTGACCTGCAGCAGTCGCCCGGCCACCGAGTACTGCGTCGCATCGGGCAGCACTTCAGAGTCCAGCGGCAACTGGCCCACTTCTTCGGGAAGCGCGGCGGGTAGCTCGTAGATTTGGTGCGTCACTTTGGCGTCGTTGGCAAACGGGTTGCGCCCGCCGTCCCGCAGCGTCTGAACTGTGCGCCGCCTCTCTGCCATCTGTCCCGCAAGGTCACTGGTTTCGCCGCTCTGCGCGGCAGGAGCATTCTCTTTTTGTGTCGTCATGCGCGCCTACTTTACCTAAAGCGATCAAATCTTTCTCAACCGACGTGTGCGACCGGCCTACTGCAGCCTATTTGCCGTGAGACACCTCGCTGACTCAGCGCAAAGAGAGCCCGCGCTGCGTAACCAAATAGACCGCAAAGCTGCCCAGCCAGTGCCCTCCTTCATAGTGAGCACTACTGACTGCGCGCAGACCGGCTTCACGATGTGCGACTGCCAGCGTACGCAGTCGCGCCTGTCGTCGATCGGTAGTCGGCAACGCCGAGGCGATGCCTTCCAACATAAAAGCGCGCGACAAGTTTAGGCCATCCAGGTGTACGAGCTTTCCGTCGGTCACATCGGTCACGACCTGCGGCGACAGCGCCGCTGATGCCAGAGCCACATCGGGCAAAAACGCCTGCAGCCACTGCGCAAACTCGGGCTGAGGCAAGACCCGCCGCATCACATCGGCCTCGGCAATGCAGGGCGACAAAAAGTCTTCACCCGAAGGCTCGTAGTCGATCGGGCACTGCGTATCTCGCCCGTAAAATGTGCGCGCCCGGTTCAGTAGCAGCTGCAGAAATGCGGTCCGCTCAGCGACGACAAGAGCAGACTCACTTGGGGCTGTCGTCCGCGCCCAGTCCAGCAGCAAGCCCAAGGCAAATGCCGTCTGGTTGTGCTCTCCGGTCCGTATCGGATGAGACAGCTTTGGCAGCCAGGTTTGCAGGCGCAGAACAGCCTGTTTCTCCAGCGGCTGCAGCGCTTGCAGCCACGTCCGCGCCTCGGTGCTGTCCCACTCGCGTAGCTCGGCGCACAGACGCAGCAGCCAGGCCAGGCCGTAGGGTCGCTCAAAGCTCTGGCGCTCGGGCGCTTGCAGGTACGCAGCTTCGACGGCGAGGTGCTGTGGCGTCAGGTTGCGACTTAGCGCAAGCCGCGCCCGCGGCCCCCACTTGGCGTCGGGAAACTGGCGCAGCAACCGCACCAGCAGCCAGTGACCATGCACCGCCGAGTGCCAGTCGAAGCACCCATAAAAAGCCGGCGTCAGCGCCTGCG
>JAGNNG010000151.1 GCA_017990795.1 Deltaproteobacteria bacterium | reverse complement strand
GGTCTGGTTGCCGGCACCAAGTTTCGCGGTGAGTTTGAGCAGCGGCTAAAAGGCATCCTGGCCGCGCTTAAAAAACTGCCGGGCTGCATCCTGTTTATCGACGAGATTCACACCATCGTCGGCGCGGGCGCGGTGTCGGGCGGATCGATGGATGCCTCCAATCTGCTCAAGCCGGCGCTGGCGTCGGGTCAGCTGCGGTGCATCGGCTCCACGACGTTTGAGGAGTACAAGTCGGTCTTTGACAAAGACCGGGCGCTGTCGCGGCGCTTCCAAAAGATCGATATCGTCGAGCCCAGCGTCGAGGACACGTTCCTGATCCTCAAGGGGCTGCGCAGTCGGTACGAAGCGCACCACGGCGTTCACTACACCGATCCGGCGCTGCGTACCTGCGCAGAGCTGGCGCAAAAGCACATCAATGATCGTCAGCTTCCCGACAAAGCCATCGATGTGATGGACGAGGCGGGCGCGGCGATGCGCATCTTGCCAGCGTCGAAGCGTAACAAGACGGTGCGGCCTGCAGACATCGAGCAGATTGTGGCTCGGATGGCTCGGATTCCCGCCAAGACGGTGAGCGCCGACGACAAGACCCAGCTGCAAAACCTGGAGACCGAGCTGCGCAAGGTCATCTTTGGCCAGGATGCAGCCGTTGGGAACTTGGTGACGGCGATCAAGCTGTCGCGCTCGGGCCTGGGCAATCCTGAAAAGCCGGTGGGCTGCTTCTTGTTCTCGGGACCGACGGGCGTCGGCAAGACCGAGCTGGCCAAGCAGCTGGCACGAATGCTCGGCATCGAGTTTCTGCGCTTCGACATGAGCGAGTACATGGAGAAGCACACGGTGTCGCGGCTGATCGGAGCGCCTCCTGGTTATGTGGGCTTCGATCAGGGCGGACTGTTGACCGATGCAGTGCGCAAGACGCCGCACGCGGTGCTGGTGCTGGATGAGATTGAAAAGGCTCATCCCGACATCTTCAACATCTTGCTGCAGGTGATGGATCACGCGACGCTCACCGACAACAACGGACGCAAAGCGGACTTTCGTAACATCGTGCTGATCATGACCAGCAACGCCGGGGCCCGAGAGATCCAGCAGGGCAACATCGGCTTTGGCACCGCAAGCAGCGGCAAGAACCTGGATAAAGCAGCCGTCGAGCGCACCTTCAGCCCAGAGTTTCGCAATCGCTTGGATGCTTGGCTGACGTTCCAGACCCTGACTCCAGAGGTCATCGCCAAGGTCGTGGACAAGTTTGTGAGCGAGCTACAAGAGCAGCTGAAGGCCAAGAAAGTGACGCTGCAGCTGACCGATGCGGCGCGGGCTTGGCTGGCGCAGCGGGGCTACGACAAGCTGTTTGGCGCGCGGCCCATGGGTCGCGTCATTCAGAGCGAGATCAAGCGACCGCTGGCCGATGCGCTGCTGTTTGGCGACTTGCAGCAGGGCGGAGTGGTCAAGGTCGATGTCGTAGAGGACAAGATCAAGATCGACGTAGTGCCAGCGTAGAGACGCTGGGAGCTCGCCTTGGTTTGCGGCGAGCTCTTGATGCTGGATTTGGGGAAGGGGTGGCGGCAGCGGTGCGCTTTGACGACTTGGCACCGCTGCTTGCTGCGTGACTACTGCGCGTTGTTTAGCAGGATGTGCAGACGTCCGAGCGTGCGGCTGATGACGGCCAGATCAGGCTTGCCGTCGCCATTGAGGTCACTCGCAGCCACTGAGAACAGAGCCGCACCGGCACTGGGGGTCGCGGTGGTCTGATAGCTGCCATCGCCCTTGCCCAAAACGACGCTGATGCTGTCGGAGCCAAAGTTTGCCGTCGCTGCGTCTGCAAAGCCATCGCCGTTAAAGTCACTGCTAACCACTGAGTTCGGGGAGCTGCCAGTCGCGACCGGCATTCCTGCCGTGAAAGTGCCGTCGCCCTTGCCGACCAACGTGGTGAGGTTGTTGTTGTCGGCGCTGACGGTGAGGACATCCAGCTTGCCATCGCCAGTGACATCCGTTACTTGCACCGCAAACGGCGTCTTTTCGACGGTGACCGTCGAAGCAGTGAAGGTTCCGTCGCCTTTACCAAGCAGGACCGACAGCGTGCTCGCCTTGGAGTTACTGACCACCAGGTCCAGCTTCATATCGCCGTTCAGATCACCGGTGGCGAGTGCGATGGGCTCGGTTCCGACGGCTTGAGTCTTGGCTGCAGCGTCAAATGTGCCGTCGCCCTTGCCGAGCAGCAGGGTTACTTTGCCGCTGTCAAAGCTGGTGGTGACCACATCGTCTTTGCCGTCCCCGTTAAAGTCTCCAACCGCAAGTGCGCCGGGGCGTGTGCCAACCGTCGCGCTTTTGGCGGCATCAAAGGTGCCGTCGCCCTTGCCGAGCAGGATGCTGATCGTTCCGGAATAGGAGTTGGCGCACACCAGGTCCGGCTTCTTGTCGCCGTTGAAGTCGCCAACTCGCACCGCCTCTGGCTGGCTGCCGACTTTGTTTTTTACCTGGTCTGAAAAAGTGCCGTCGCCCTTGCCCAGCAGCACGCTGAGGCTATCGGTGCCGCTATTGGCCACGACCGCATCCACCTTCTTGTCGCCGTTTAGGTCCCACAGCAGCAGCCCGACCGGATCAGACTCGACGGTGTAGCCCACGGGGCCTGCAAACTCGACGCGAGTGGCGTAGTACGAAAAGGCATCCATGCGGGTGACGGACTTGCCATTTGGCAGCGAGACAGCGACGGGAACCTTACCAAAAGCGCCCGGCTTGGCGGGGACCACGACCGAGATCTCGGTGGGCGAGACGACCTTGACCTGCGCCGCCTGCGTGCCGCCAAAAGTGACCACCGCGCCGGTCGTAAAGTTTTTCCCTTTGAGCGTAACGGTGACCCCGCCTGCGGTGGAGCTTGTCGCCGGCGTGACCGAGTCCAGCGTTGGATCTTCGACTTTCACCATCGCTAGATCTGGTGGCTCCATCGCCATATCGGGAGGCGACTCCGCCAAGTCAGCTGCGAGGTTGGGGGTGTTGCCGGGTCCGTCGGGCTTGTCGGTACACTGCGTTAGTGAGGCACACAGAATCGTCGCCGGGATAAGGATGCTTCGCGCCGTGATCTTCATTGCAGACTCCTATTGACGACCGGCATAGCACTGCGTGGCCCGACCTTGCTATTTCTTTTTCGCACCTACCGTCGCTGAGTGGTCAGCAAGAAAGGGTAGGTCTGTAGTCCGTGGCAGGGACTACGGCGCACTGCGCTGAGCTTCCGCTGTGCAGAGCTTTCCTTTTCGTCAGGGATGCCTGGTGCGCTACGCTGCATCCATGATCCGTGCTGACTCTGCTGAGTCGTCTAGCCAAGACCCCTCTGGACACTCTGACGCTGCGCCGCAGTCGTCTCTGCTGTATCTCGAACGGGCGCTGTTGCCGTCGCCGCTCGGCTGGCAAGACCATGTGTGGCTGCTGCTAGATCGCAGCGGAATCATACAGCGGCTGGAGGTCGCAAAGGAGGGCTCCTCTGCTCCTCCTTTGGGAATGGGAATCACGGATAGGAGTCCTCCTATTACCAGGCTGGCAGGCTCTGTGATTCCGGGTTTGGTCAATCTGCATTCCCATGCTTTCCAGCGCGCCATGGCCGGACTGACCGAGCGCGCAGGTACAACACCAGACAGCTTTTGGAGCTGGCGCCAGCTGATGTATCAGTTCCTAGAGCGCCTGGGCCCCGACGAGGTAGAGGCAATCGCAGCCCAGCTTTATGTCGAGCTGCTGTGCTCTGGCTACACCACGGTGACTGAGTTTCACTACCTGCATCACGACCCCCAAGGGAGTCCCTACGCAGATCCAGCAGAGCTGGCGCTACGTATCGTCTGTGCTGCGCAGCAAGTCGGAATGCCGCTTACTCTTCTGCCTGTGCTTTATCAAAACAGTGGCTTTGGCGGAGCCGCTCCTTTGCCTGCGCAGCGACGGTTTCTACTTAATGATTCCGGCTATGCGCGCCTGCTGCAACAGCTCCATTCTGCCTTCCGTGGGAATCCTTTGCTGCGGTTGGGAATGGCTCCTCATTCCCTTCGCGCGGTGACCCCGGATGCATTTAGGAGTGCGCTGCAGGTGATGGATTCCCTAGATAGCTCCGCTCCGGTTCATCTGCACATTGCAGAGCAAGAGGCGGAGGTTAGCGCTTGTCTTGCGCACACAGGAATGCGTCCCGTGCAGTGGTTGCTGGAAAACGCGCCTGCGCTTGGGGCCACCCTCGGACCGCGCTACTGTCTGGTCCACGCGACCCAGCTGTCCGACACGGAGCTAGCCGCGCTAGCCCGCTCCGGAGCGGTCGTTGGTTTGTGCCCGACTACCGAAGCTAACCTTGGCGATGGCCTGTTTCCCGCGCAGGCGTTTCTGGCTGCGGGCGGAGCGATGGGAATCGGCTCCGACAGTCATGTCTGTACCGACCCGCTCGAGGAGCTGCGCCTGCTGGAGTATGGCCAGCGCCTGGTTCACAAGCGGCGGAATCTACTCGTGAACGCCAGTGCGCAGACTCATGACCGCTCTGTGGGGGCATCCCTGCTAGCGGCGGTCTGGTCGGGTGGGGCCAAGGCGTGTGCGCAGCCCGTGGGTGCGATTGCGGTGGGCGCACGGGCTGACCTGCTTACCCTACAGGAAGCCCATCCCAGCTTGTGTGGTCGGCGCGGTGACGTACTGCTCGACTCTGCGATTTTTGGGCCCGGGCGGGGTCTGGTGCGCGATGTGTGGGTGGCTGGTCGTCGCGTGGTGTGCGATGGACATCATCCAGCGGCGGCGGTAGTTGCCAAGCGTTATGCGGAAGTGATGAGCCGCTTGCTATGAGCTAATTTTGGAAAAAGCGATAAGCCAATCAATGCCAGAATTACAGATTGAAATCCGATTCAGTCCTAAGCAGCTTGCGTTTCTTTGTCTTGGTATATAAGCCATTATCAGAGTAGAAGTTTGAGTCGTCATCATCGCAGTCGGAGTCGCCACTGGATGCCAGGCGCTGGCCGCACTGCGATTTGACATAGTCTAGGTCAGTACGGCTGCTGGTGGGGTCACTGCGTAGCCAGCGGGTATGACGAATGCATTTGGCGCCTTGGGTCGTCCACTCTGCTTCAATCTTCCATTTGGTGATATCGCGCGTTTGCACGCCGAGATTATCCCAGAAATTGACCGGAGTGCCATCGCGAGTATGGGCCACACCATCGCCGCAGTAATCAGCACGAACCGCACGAGTACAAGCCGCCAGCCAGTTGCCTAAGTCTTGGTCACGGCAGTTGTTGTCACTATCGCACTCTTTGACGATTTTTGAAGGTCGATAGCCAAGAAGCATGCATTTGCCGATAGAGGCATTAACGCAGCCCAGTGTGAATTGATCACTGGACATGCGGTAGGCTCCGGTCTCGTTATCGAAGATACCTTCTACTGGAACTGCCGGGACGGCTTCGCCATTATAAGTGCCACATACTGGAATCGGACCATCATCGCTGGGAATCATGAGAGTGTATAGATTTAGGTCATAAATTGGACTGTATTTTACGCTTTGAATGTAAATTGGAATATCACTGCGATCGCTGCCTTCGCCAGAGATATAGGCGCCGGCGAGAGAGAATCCGCTCACTTCAGTATTATCTGATTCGCGGTTACCGATTAGTGAAGAACCATTGAGTCTGACGCCATTGAGTCTGACGCCATTAAGCCTGACGCCATTAAGCCTGATGCCATTGAGTCTGACGC
>JAGNNG010000150.1 GCA_017990795.1 Deltaproteobacteria bacterium | reverse complement strand
AAGCTCCGGTGCGTCGTCCTCAAGCCCGGTAGCGAGCCTGTGCGGACCCTGGAAGCCGCGCTGCCTAAGCTCCCGGCCACCTCGCCGGAGAATCAGCTGCTGCTAGTCGTCGATCAGCTGGAGGAGATCTTCACCCACGTCAGCAGTCCCGCGCTGCGCACGCAGTTTGTGCAGCGGCTGTGGCAGCTGGCGCAGCAGCCGGGCGTGCAAGTCCTGACCACGCTGCGCGTCGACTTCATCAGCGAGTGCGGCGAGCTAGTGGTAGATGCCCACGGCCTGCGCCTAGACCGCGTGGCCTACGACGAGGCAAGCCGCATCTTTATCGCCCAGCTCGCGCCCGAGCAGCTGCGTGCCACCATCGAAGGCCCCGCGCACGCCGTCGGCCTGACCCTGGAGCCGGGCCTGACTAGCCGCATGCTGGAAGCCATCGGGACCGAAGCCGCCGCGCTGCCGCTGCTGCAGCACACCCTGGATCAGCTGTGGCTCAAGCGCAGCTCGCGGCTGCTGACGCAGGCCAGCTATGACGCCATTGGGCAGGTCGCAGGGGCGCTGTCGCAGCACGCCGAGACCATCATTCAGAAGCTGGACCCGCGCGACCAGCGCACCGCCCAGGACCTGCTGGTGCGGCTGGTCCACCTGAGCGATGGCGTGGCGCGGGCCACTCGTCAGCGCATGCCCGTCGAGCGCCTCAAGCCCGAGGACCCAGACACCGCCGCGCGCTTTATGCAGGTGCTGCAAAAGTCCACCGAAGGCCGCCTGCTCACCATCTCGGAGGACCAGCAGCAAGAGACGGTGGAGCTGGCGCACGAGGCGCTGATCCGCAGCTGGCCGCGGCTGCAGTCGTGGCTTCAGCAGGACCGCGAGATGCTGGTGGCGCTGCAAAAGCTGGAAGGACCGCTGCAGCAGTGGCGGGAATACCAGGCGCTGCTGGTGGGCGACCAGCTCCACTTCGCTGAGCAGCTGGCCCGCGACTACCCGACCCACTTCCCCAAAGAGGCGCTGCCGCTGCTTGCACGCAGCCAGCAAGCCGTGCGCATGACTCGACTGATCCGGCTGGGCTTCTCGCTGGTGATCGTGGTCGGTCTGTTTATCTTTGCCGGGCTGTTCTTCGTCGAGCAGCGCGCCAATATTCGCGCCCAGGCCGCGCGACAGCAGGTGATGCGGCTGCTGGCCAAGACCGGGCGAGATCCATCCAGCGTCGACCTACTGCAGGCCATGGCCCGCTTGCGCATCGAGCTGGAGCTAGACCCGCAGCTGGCACTGCAGAGCATCGGTCAGGCCCTGCAGCTAGAGCCGAGCAATCCGCAGCTGCACCAGGACCAAGCCGAGTACCTGCTGGCCGCGGGACGGCTGACCGAGGTGTTTGCACCGGTGCAAGTGGCTCTGCAGCACGAGACCAACGGCCAGCGCCGCGTGCAAGCTGCGCTGCTGGCGTGGACCGCCGCTCGGTTTCTGCCCGAGCCCGCCGCGCAAGCCACCTGGCGTGAGCAGCTACTGACCGAGTATCGCCAGCTTCCCGATGGCAGCAGCCTGCCCGACATGGCCGGCACCACCGTGCTGCTGATCCAAAAGCAGCATCAGCTGCGCCCCAGCCTGCCGCTGTCCAAGGTGCTCAAGGTGTGGGCCCTGGTCCACCAGCCCAAGTCGCCAGCCAGCCCCCAGACCTTAAGCGAGCGACTGCGCGCCGGTGAGTAGCCGCAAGTCCTGACCCAGCTGAAATAGGAATTGGTCGAAGAAGGAAGCCCTGTCCCACCGCCGATGGCTTGGCGATGAGACAGGGCCGAGAGGAAAACAGCGCTACTTAGTCAGCGCGGTGCGAGTTAGCGAGGTCCACAAGCTACGCCGGAGCGGCGCGACGAGAACGGCGTGTTGGTGGTGCCGCTAAATGCAATCTCGTCGATGTCCCAGCCGGGGGCGCCGTCGGACTGGTCGGTGCCGACGCGGAAGCGCAGCTGCACCGTCTTGCCCTGATACGCCGTGCCTAGGTTGGCTTCCGTCGTCATGTACGCCGGATAGCCCGCGCTCTTGCCGACAAAAGCCTGCCGACTCTTCAGCGGCACGTTCAGCGACCACAGCTTGCCGTTGTAGCCATTCTTGGTCAGGCCCATCGCCAGGTCGGTCCAGGTGACGCCTGCGTCGGTGCTGATCTCGATGACGCCGCCGTCGTAGTTGCTAAACGTGTCGGCCTCAAAGCTGTAGCGGTGGACGACGTTAAAGCCAAAGCTGCCGGTGCTGCTGACGGTCAGCGGCGGCGAAACCAAGTACTGATCGGTCTCGGAGGTGTGGTCGGGGATAAACCAGCGCCCGCCGCCATTTTCAAACACCTGCCGCCACGGCTGCGTCACATCCAGCTTGGTATCGCCCGCCTTGGTCCACGGCGATCCAGCATCGTCCATCGAGTCATCCGCTGCCGAAGCCGGAACCAAATCGTAGTTGCCGACAAACGACCGCGACGCCACCACCGGACCCGGCTGAGCCAGGTTGGTCCCATTGATCGACGCCTTGATGTTTAGCACCACGCCTGCGGGCACACGACCATTGAGCGCCACCAGCATCTTACTGGTGCCAGTCTTGTACGGCGCAATCGTCGGGAACGCCATCGAGGCCCCGCTTGCGAACTGCAGCGTGCCATCCTCATTGCTAAGCGTCGCGCGCGCCGTATACGCCAGCGTGCCGGTGTTGCGCAGCTTCACCGTCAGCACGCCCAGCTCGCCGCTGTCCAGGATGCCGTCGCCATCGCACGAGCGGCCCGCATCGGTCAGGGTGATCGACTCCACCACGATCTGACCGCCGACCGACGTGCTCTCGACCACGCCCGCATGATCCGCCGAGCCGCGCGCCGGAGCCACGGCCCCCACGCCCATGCCGCGCTTGGCAAACGCCCGCGCAAACAGCTCGAAGTCTTTGGGGTCCTTGGCCAGAGCGGCTAACAGCACCGCATCACGCGCCTCGATCATCGTCGGATTTACCGGGGTCAGCTTCAGCGACGCCACCAAGTACTCGCGCATCGCCTGGCTGGCCTGCGCGAAGGTGTAGCGCCCGGTGTCCTTCAGCAGCGCCACGTAGCACTCCCACAGCGCGCTGGTCCACACCTCGCCCGAGTTATGCACTTCCGAGTTCGTCGTGCCCGTCTGCCCAAACGCCGGGGCTGGCATCATCGGCAGCGCCACGCCGTTTTGGATGTGCCGGAACATCAGCGGGTTTTTGTCCAGGTCCGCCGAGTACGGATAGCGACGGATGCCGTCATACGCCGAGTTGCCCGACGGTCCCGTGGCGTAAGCCGCCGCCGCAAACGCGCCCTTCCAGTCGGCGTTGATCGACGCCGTCGCATCTTCGGGTCGCGTGGTCATCAGCAGCGCCACAAAGTCGCTCCAGCCCTCGCCCATCGAGCGGCCCTGGTTGTTCCCCAGGCCACTGCCGTTGCCGATCAGGCGGTTGGACATGACGTGGCCCCACTCGTGCGACACGATCATGCCGTCCAGCGAGCTGTCGTTGTTGCTTAGCAGCGTGCGCAGCGTCATCTGCACCGCCGTGCCCGCCTTGAGCTTGGCGGTAATCAGCGCGCCATCTTCCTGCGACACCTGCACCGCTGGGATCGTCACCGGCATCGGCGGCGGCGTCGTGCCCGCAGCCATGCCAACGGGCGCGCCCGGCACGTTGTTGACGATGACCACGCCCTTGGCGCCGTTCACCTGGGCGTTATAAACCTTCAGCTCGTAAAAGCAGTTGCCGCGGTCGATAACGGCGATCTTGTCTTTGACGTCCATGGCGTTGACAAACGGCGTCTCGCAGCCGTCGGTCGGGCTCATGCCGGTGCCGTCGTTTACCACCACCAGGTTCTGCGTCACGTCGAAGTTCTTGGGACCAAACGACGCGCGACCGACCTGATACACCCGCGCCAGATCCGCCGGGCTGTTGATCTTGACCGCATCCTCGTTCGGGTCAAACAGGTACATCTGGATGCGCGGCGAGCTGCCGTCCGCCGGAGTCGAAGCGTTGGCGTTGTTACGACCCCCGTTGTCCTGCGACTCGGCCTTGATTGGGTCTGCCGCGACGCCGCCGCGCCCGTAGTTGTCTTTCTGAGGATTGCGCGACGCCTCGTCCCAGCCCGCGTCGTAGTAGGTGTCGTGCAGGTGGTTCACGATGTAAAAGAAGTTGGTCGTGACCGCCTGAATCGTCGTCTGATCCTTGGCCGGGTCGTCCTTTGCGACATCCAGCAAATAGTCAAACTCGCCCGGCATGCTGGGCTTTAGCATCACGTCGCCCATGCCCAGGCCGTCGGGAGCCGCGATGTCGGCATAGGCGATGGCGTTGTTGCCGCGCGCCTCGGTCGACATCGGCGGCAGCCACGGGTCGTTCTTCGAGAACGGCGCGTTGGCCAGCGTCACCAGCTGCGACGATACAAACGTCAGCGCCGTGCCGTCCCGCTTGCCGGTCGGGTGCGGCGTAAACGCAGTGCCGTGCGGCCCGTCCCACGGCGCAAAGCTCCCGTCCTTGTCCGCCCACACGCGGTACTTGTACGAGTCATTGGCCATCATGTCGGTGTCCACCAGGATCTCACCGTCACTGGCCGCCACCACGTACGAGCGCAGCGCCGAGTCCGGCTGGTCGTTCTGCGACACATCGAGCTCGATGTAATACGCCGCCTGCAGCCCCGAGTTCGTCGGGAACCACACCTTCTTGCTACGCGCCGGAGCCGCCAGCCGATAGCGCGTCCCTGCCGAAGCAAACGCCGCCACCGTGTGGCCGACGTAGCCTGCGGGTAGGCCGACGCTGCCGTTCTGCTCGACCTTGGGCACGCTGCCACGCGGCGTGCTGGTCATCGCCGCCAGCGCCACCGCCACGGCTTCCTCAGAGCTCTGGGTAAACTCGCCCTCGACCTGACGTACCGAGCCCGCCAGATATCCGGTCGCGCCCACTGGCTGCAGGTCGCGGTTTAGCGCCAGGTTCAGGCTCAGCCGGAACACCTCTAGGCCGCCGACCTCTTGCTCGAACTGGGCGATGATGACGCCGCGTCCCAGGTCGTGCAGCCGCGCCAGCTTGGTCGCTGCCAGCGCCTGTTCCGACAGCCCGTAGGTCGGCGCCAGCTCGCGCAGCACCCGCCACGCCACCTCGCGCGCGTCACCGGCCTGGCCCTGGGCCTGCGCGCCCTTGCCATCCAGCCACACAAAAGTCGGTGCGCCCGAGGCCGGGTCGCGATGCGCCACATACGCATCCACCGCCACCGGAGCCTCCGCCACCGCCTGCTCAGAAGCGGGCGTCGAGCAAGACGCCATAAGCGCCGCCAGCGAGAGCCCCGCCCCCGTCAGCAGCCGAGTCAGCGGGCGCACGCCCCCGCCCACCCCAAAAACAGAAAGAGTCCGTCGTCTACGCATCATGAAGCCTCCGTGGTCCTGCAGAGTTTCGGTTGTGCTGCGTTTTGCAAACGGGCCGAACCGTACCAAGAAACCCTGACAGTCGCGACTTTGCATACCGACCACTGCGGTGCTGCGGCTTGAACCCGAAACGCTGCGGGTGCTGACCCGAAGTGCTGCGGGTCCTGTCACGCAACGCTGCGGGTCGTGTCACGCAATGCTGCGGGTCCTGTCACGCAACCTTGCGGGTCTTGTCACGCAACCTTGCGGGTCTGGCCACGGAACGCTGCGGGTCCCACCACGCAACCTTGCGGGTCTTGTCACGCAACCTTGCGGGTCTTGTCACGCAACCTTGCGGGTCTTGC
>JAGNNG010000149.1 GCA_017990795.1 Deltaproteobacteria bacterium | reverse complement strand
CTACCGCTGTTTGGGCAGCTTGAAGAATATCGTCAGCAAGTCGGCACCCCCGCAGCCGTTGCGTATGAGCAGACCCTACGCCGAGACAGCCTGCGAGCGCTGCGACCGCAGATCCTGACAGCCCTGCTTACCGAGGGTGGTAACGACGCGATCGCGCTGCTTGAGTCAATGCGCAATGAAGAGACGAAGCCAGAGGCACGCCGGGCCCTGCAAGGCGCGCTGCTGCGGCTGCACACCCGAGCCTTAGAAGGACGTCAGCAGAGCCTCGGCTCTTGCTTCGCGCATATCTCCAGCTGCGACGGTCAGGGGGCCTATTTCGTGCTGGGCTATCGGCAGAATCCCGATCAGCGCACAACCTTGGCGATGATGTGCGTGCGCGCGGCGGGGGACATCCGCGACGGCTACGTGGTCCCTTGCCAACCAAAGCAGCAGATTGATGCCCTGCTTAAAAAGTTCACGCAGGAAGCGGGGACACTGTTCGTTCGCGTACCGCTAGCGCAGGCAAGCGGGCTGATCGCAGGAGCAGTACAACGCACACTGGCGCAAGGACTGGCGGTCCCAATCGATGCAATTCCAGCGCTGCGTTTTTTCGAGCGCAGCGAGCCCCAACCCGCACAGCTGCCGCCCCCCGCAGCTCGTCACGGCATTACGACAGTACGCCGACTACTAGAGCGGCCCGAGTATGTGCGCTCTTGGTTTTTTGATGACAGCGACTTGCTAAGCGCGGGCGTGTCTCCGCCGTCATCGGAAGACGAGCTATCCGACTGGCTACAAGAGGCTGCGCAACGGCTGGCAGCAGTGCCACCGCTGCGCTCACGGATCGTCGCGATGGCAGAGCACATGGCCTTGTGGCACCACCTCAGGGGCGAAGCAGCAGAGAGCGCTCTGTGTACTGCGGCAGCCCAGGCGACCCAACGCAACTTCGCTAAGAGCGCCCTCGTGCGGGCCTTGCTGGAGCGCAGCGCGACCGAGGCGCCTTCACCGCACCAGTTGAGCGAGCACGAAGACCAGTCGCATCAAGAGTTTACAGGCGACCTCGAACATGAATCCGATCAGTCCGGCTTGGTCCTGCTCTCGGAGCCAGCGCGCCGCCAGTACCTCAAGTCGCGCTTCTTTGCCGACATCGACGAGCCCAAGGGCAGCGATCTTGCATGGCTCGACCTCACCGAAGCGACGCTGCTATCGCTACAGGCGGAGCTGAATCTGCAGCCCGGGGATGCCCGACCCCGCGATGATGCGCAACATGCGGCAGCCTTAGAAATCGCCCGAATCTTTCGCGACTTCATGCTGGGAGGCCGCGGCAAAGACCCAAGAGCGCTCGGAAGCAAGTTTACGACGGTGCTGGTCTCAACCTGCCGACTTCCCAAGCGGACTTGCGAACAGATTTCACGCGCGCTGCTAAAAGCCGTGGCCAGCTTCGTGGATGAGGTCTGCCACAGCTGTCGGGTCGGATGCTTTGCTCAGCCCAGCAGCCCAGTCAAAGCTGCGTTCTTTTCACCTGAGCATCCGGCAGTGCAGCAGCTATCAGCTGATGAGTCAGCCCTAGAGCCAGCTACGCCGCGCGCCCCAAACCAGGTCCGCCAACCAGATGCCTAACCAGCCGTCACGCAACCTACCGATTCATGACCGAGAGCTCGTCGGTGTACTAAAAACAGCTATGTGACCAAACACGCAAGTTACGCGGCTGTCTTTGCATGCTTTTACAAAGCCAGTAACAAAATGGCCCATGTTTTCTAGTCACTATGCTTGACAGGCTCTTAGCTAACCCACTAAAGATAGCGGTACTTTTCTCAATTCCACTTGGAGGACTCTCTTGGCCAACATCAAGTCTGCTGAAAAACGGAACCGTCAGCGCATCAAGCGCCGCGCCCGCAACCTGAACCACCTCACCGCAATGCGCACCAAAGTAAAGCGCGCGCGGACCACGCTCTCCGATACCAAAGCAGACATCGCCCAGGTCGGTGAGTCGATTGCAGTTGCCGTCAGCCAGCTGGCTCGCGCGGCATCCAAAGGCGTCATCCACAAGAAGACCGCCGCACGCAAGATTTCTCGACTGACCCTGGCTCTTAACAAGACCGCCAAAGATCGCACGGCCCCCTCGTCGGCTACGCCGAAGAAGCAGCCTAAGAAGATCATCACCAAGGCCGCTGCAGCCAAGGCTGAAGCGAAAGCTGCTGCTGAGAAGCCCGCAGTCAAAGCAAAAGCAGTAAAGGCCGAAGCTCCAGCCGCTGCTGAGAAGCCCGCAAAGACCACCAAAGCCGCCGCAAAGAAGGCTTAACTACTTCTTTTCGCAGCGCATTTGCGACGAAGCGTGCTCCCTTGCGCGCTTCACGCATCGCTTCTTAAGAATGTTCCTTAGAGTCGGTACTACAACGCTACCGACTGCACAATCGTAGAACCAGCTGTTCCATCAAGCGCTGATCATCCACCTTTGAAACTTTCAAAGCGCGATCGACATGAAAGATCGCTTCGTGCATTGCAGCCACGCGCGGCAGGCTTAGCTTCCGAGCCTGGTCGAGCAGCTTGGTCGCAATAAACGGCATCACCCCGAGCGTGCTTGCGACCTCAGAGGCGCCACCGCGACCGGTCGCAAGCAAGTCTGCAGTCTGCCAGAGCTGCCGCACATGCCGAGCCAGCATCGCCAGAAGCCGCAGCGCAGGCTCCCGCAGTGCCATCATCCCCGACAGCAGCGTCAGCGCCCCCGACCGGTCACCACTACCCACCGCATCAATCAGCTCGAACACCGAGTGCTGCCGCGTCGTTGCTACGACCTCTTCAATGTCTGCGACCCGAATTGGGCTGCCTGCCGCCACATAGCAAGACAGTCGCACCAGCGCATCGACGAGCTGGCCCAAGTCGGCACCAATTTCCTCGGATAGCCGTGCTGCGGCCCCCGGCTCCAGGGCAACCTTGAGGCGCTTGGCTTCGCCCTCAACAAAGCCGGGCAGCTGACGCTCGGTTAGCGGCTCTACTTTAATCAGCAGGCCGTGCTTCTTAAATGCAGTAAAAAACTTAAGCCGCAGATCGACTTTCTCTGCCACAAAACAAAGGCACGTCTCTGCAGACGGGTTTTCAACATAGCGAGACAAGGCCGATAGCTCATCGGCAGACAGCTCGTCGGCCTCCCGAACCAACACCAAGCGACGCTTGGCCATCATTGGTAGCGTTCGCGCACACGCCTGAATCTTCTGCGCTCCCGCCTCCTTGGCCACCAGCGCATCATAGTTAAAATCACGGGTCGGCCCGTCGAGAACTACGGCCTTAACGGCCTCCACAGCGCGGTCGATTAGGAACCGCTCTTTGCCAGCCAAATACACCAGCGGTGGCGCCGAGCCTTGACACAGCAGACTCATCAGCGGTTCTAGGGGATCTTGTACTTTGCTGGGAGGGGCAGCCATGGGCCGCGACTGTAGCGCAGCCGCGCAGTCCACTGTCAACATCTATGGGCGGGAGACAGCGAGCTATTGCACAATCACTAGCCCAGAAGACAAAACGACAGCGAATTACGCAAATAGTCGCTAGTTCTGCTTACAACAATAAAAGCACTTGGCAATATCCATATTAGAGCTCTGACTGGGATTTGGCGAACAATAGTCAACACTGAAAGTGGCAGGGCACGATCCATAGCCAACCATGCAGTTATTGGCATCGCCAGGGCAGATATAGCGATCCGTTTCTATTAGATAGCCACCCTCACGACAGCCAGCAACGGAATAAGCACAAAACCCCGTTTTCTGAAAGCAGCCCAATCCGTCTGGACATTCAATTCCGCGATTGCAGCTATATAAAATATTACTATAGTCCGGATTATAGCAACTGACGGTGGTCGATAGCGCCAGCGCCATCAATGCCAGCCCGCGCAAGGCTGATAACGAGATTTGTGGGAACATCAAAACCTCCCCAATACCAAAATCCCCCCTGGCCGAGGGGCAAGCGTCAAAGAAATGCCATCACGCTGCTGATACCAAAGCCCAGTCCAAATTGCGCCAGCCGCCAGCGCCGCTCCACCTACCACATCCAGGGCAATCGCAGCTGCCGACAGCGACCTTCCGCGAGACTCGATGGCCGCCCAGTTTTCGTCAAACTCTCGCACCACACCAACGGCGTCAGGGGCCCCGACTTGCTTGGCGGCGGCAATGGCACCACCACCAAGTCCCGCTCCAATCAGAAGCAACCCAGCCCCCGCCCCCATGAGCGCCAGTGCCGGCTTGGGCGGCGGCGGTATGCGCTCGGGCGGCGGCTCCTCGCCTTCCTTGATGGTCTGCGCAATCATCATGTCGTCCCGACGCTGAATCGCAGCGGCAAGATCCGGCGAGTTCGGACACTCTGCAATATATTGGTCTAGGTACTTAACAGCATCTCCATAGGCACGTAATTTTGACGATACTGATGCTAAGTTTACGAGAAAATCTGGGGCATTGGAAATCTCATAAGCAGTGCGGAACTCATCGCGGGCTTTGACATAATCCTTGGTTTGATAATAAATCATCCCACTTTCAAAGTAGCGACGGGCCTTATCCGCATCTGCTTCCGATACCTGCTTTTCACTCTTACATTCATTAACGGCGCGTACGCGACGCTTATATGAACGCGCGCTAGCGTCTTGCGTTAAGGTGCAAGCTATCAACATTGAGAAGGAAACCGCCCAATATGGATAGCCAGATCGGCACAACCTCTGGAATGACATGAATGCCGCCCCCACTGTAGGTCTTAATTATATAATAAAGCAGGAAGACAGGGGGAATGCTGACACAGGACGTGGCAGCGGAAGGAATCAGAGGGAGGAAAGCAGGTCGGGTTAGCGCTGCGGACCGTCTGATGGACGCTCACGACTGCCGTAGGGCGATCGCATCGGCAGGCCCGAGGAGCGAGCGCGCGCGGCTTGCTCTCGGTCCCGACGTAGCGGGGGATGGTAAGCCGAGGATCGGCCCCCAGCACCCCGAGCGGGCGGCGGGGAAGCTGGCGCACGTAGCGGTCGTGGAGTGCGACGTGGCGGTGACTCCGCCGTAGCAGTAACCGCCGACTCACGCGGAGGACGTGCAGCAGGAGGCCGCGCCACAGCAGGCTTTTCGCGTACTGGCCTAGGGCCGTCCCCAAGCCGACGCGGTGCCTCATCAAAATCAACATCTCGGTGGGAACGCGAAGGCTGGGCACGGGCTGGCGGCGTCGGTCGCTCGCTACGCTTGGCACCAACCGGCTCTGGCTCTTGCATTTTCTTTTTGGGCACGGGCCCCGGCTCAACGGGCAAGTGCGAGAGGCCGACGCTCTGACGAAGCGTCATAACCTCTGCTGGCTGGAGCGCACGATAGCCATTTAGTTCCAGGTTGCTGATATCAAGACCTGCATACTCAACTCGAATCAGCTTGAGCAGCGAGCTACCAACAGCCTCGGCCATGCGGTGAATCTGGCGGTTCTTGCCTTCGTGCAAGATGAACTGCAGCCAGGTGTGCCGGCCCGTGCTGGTAACGATATCAACCGTCGCTGGAGCAGTCCGCTCAGGACGATTGGCTCCCGGCGGCAGCGGCAGTGGCTTACCCGTCGGCGACAAGGGGCGAGGTGGCGGCAAATCAACTCCACCGCGTAGGCGATGAAGCTGCTCCTTTCCGACGGTGCCGCGAAACTTGGCGTGATAGACCTTGGGAACGCCCATGCTCGGGTGCATCAGCGCATGGGCTAGCTCGCCATCGTTGGTGAGCAGCAAGGCTCCTTCGGTGTTGTAGTCCAGCCGCCCCACAGA
>JAGNNG010000148.1 GCA_017990795.1 Deltaproteobacteria bacterium | reverse complement strand
ATCTACCGAGGGAGCGCGTGGTGGGTATCAGCAAGCTCTCGCGGCTTATTCGGCTGATGGCGCGGCGGCCCGTGCTGCAAGAAGATCTGACGCACGAGCTGGCAGAGCTGCTGCATCGGCGCCTCGACTCACGCGGGGCTGCGGTGTATTGCGAAGGCTTGCATATGTGCATGGCCGCTCGCGGTGTGGAGGCGCATGAAGCGCGGCTGGTCACCAGTGCGGTGCGCGGCGTGTTTGCCGATCAGCACTCCACGCGACAAGAGTTTCTGGACTTGGTGACGGCGACGCCGATGCAGCTGCTGTAACCGTCGGGCACCGGCTGGCGGAGGACGCGACTGGTGGTGTGGGCTTGTGGCTAGGGCGAGCGCAGCTTGGTCAGTGCAGCGTCGATGGCGGCCCTCGCTTTGGGCTCATCATGGGTTTTTAAGGCCTTGATGGCAGAGCCAAGCGAATCGGCAAAGTCGGTGCGGTTGGCCTCTTCAAGCAGGACTACGGCATGGGCGATCTTTTGGATTGCCTGCGCCGTGTCGCCGCCAGAGATGAGTACCTCTTTGGCCTCAAGCAGCGAGGCTCGGCCCGGCTCGGTGCTCGCGTCCGGGGCTCCAGAGCGGGCAACCGGTGGATTGGTAGCCGGCGGAGGGGGCGCTGGCTGCGCCACGGCTGTTGCAGCCGGCGTAACAGTCGCGACCGCAGGTGCGGGAGCCGCTGGACCGGTAGAGCCTGCAGCGGTAGGCGCTGGTACCGAGGGCTTGGGGGCTGATGCTGGCATCGGTGCTGGCTTGCCGCTCACCAGCTGCTCTGGCGGAACCAGCGGCGGTGGCGGCTCGATCTTGTCCGCGATCAGCAGGATCTTGTTTAGCGACTCCGGCGCCTGGGCGATCAGCAGCTGGATTGCTTCTTCAAAGTCCTTCTCAAGAGGCAGCTTCAGGTTTTGTGCGATGCCCTGCACGCGAACGACCCGCTCAAAGGCCATGGCGAAGTTGTTGCCGTAGCGAATTGCCAGCGCGGCCTCCATCAGCTGGGCTCGGCCCCGCGTGATTAGAATTTGCCGACGATAGGTTTCTTCGTTCTTCTGGAGCTTGGCTTCGACGACTTGGCGCTGCTTCCAGTCTGTGTAGTAGCCGCCGCCGAAAGCACCGCCAAGGAGCGCCGCTTCTAAGATGAACAGGCCTAGCCACTTTTGGGACGTCGTCACAGGTTGCCTCCGCAGATGAATGCCAAGTGCTGGCCGATGCCGGCACCGTCGCGTCGATAAGAGAAGTAGTGCTGCTCGTCGCAGCATGTGCAAGGTGGTCGGTCGTCGATATGGTCGGGGCGCAGCCCTGCAGCTAGCAGCCACTGACGGTTGGCGTGCCAGAGATCTACAAACAGTCGTCCGTCTCGCTGCTGCACCGAGGCTGGCGCTACTTGGGCAAACGGCTCGGCAACATCGGCTTGCACTTCAAAGCAGCACGGGCCAATCGAAGGCGCCATGGCTGCTCGAAGAGCGGAACGCGCAGCACCGAGCTGGGTCAGCGCTTCGACCGCTTCTTGTGCGATACCTGCGACCGTGCCTCGCCAGCCGGCATGAACTGCGGCGACACGGCCTACATCATCGGCCAGCAGGATGCTGACACAGTCAGCCGAAAGCACACCCAAGACCAGAGCATCTGCTGTCGCCATACCGTCGGCTTGACGGACGCGGCGCTCGGGTTGTGAGAGTGGCAGCACCAGCTTCCCGTGAACTTGCTGCACTTGGCACAAGCGCTGCGTATCAAAGCCTGCATCTTGTGCCACCAGTCGCAGATTTTCGCTGGCGCAGGCCAGGTCGTCGCCCCAGGTCTGACCTAGGTTGAGCGAGGCAAATCGCCCGGAAGAGACTCCCCCCAGCCGCGTAGTAAAGCCATGCCGCACGCCAAGCTGCGTAAGTAGGCGCGAGCGCAAGAGCCGCGAGGTCCTGGGCACAGCAAGCCAGCTTTGAAGAGCTGGGAGCGCTTCGTGGGCGGTCTCCAAAGCCGTAGCTGTCGCAGCGACCATGTCACTTGAGCTTATCATACGGAGATTTCCCACGGCAGCCTCGGGGTCGTCACCCCGGCTGGAGAGTTTTCACCGGCTAGCTGGGCCAGCGCATCCAAGAAATCACTTGGCGGGGCGGCACTTTGCGAGACGCGCTGGCTTGTGATCGGATGAACGAAGCCGAGCAGCCGCGCATGCAACGCTTGGTGTCCAAGCTGGTTGTGAATCTTCATCAGCAGCCGATTCTTGGGCACTCGTCCGTATAGTGGATCGCCTAGCAGTGGATGGCCTGCCTCGCTGAAGTGGACGCGGATTTGGTGGGTGCGACCGGTCTCTAGCTGGACTTCGACCAAGGTGGCGCCGGGCAGCCTTGCCAGAACTCGGTAGTGGGTGATCGCCTTTTTGGCTCCCGAGCGGGCGGTGAATTTCTTGCGATCTCGGGGGTGGCGACCGTAGCGCGTGTGGAAGGTGCCGCGCTCTGCCAGGACCCCTTCGACGAGGGCGACGTACTTGCGCTCGATGTTGTGAACTTGGAACTGAGCCTGCAGACCGATCAGCGTGGGCTCATCCTTGGCGCACACCAGGACTCCTGAGGTGCCTTGGTCTAGCCGGTGAACGATGCCGGGCCGCCGCTCGCCACCGATTGAGAACCCTATCCCTTCATCGGGCTCGTCTCCATCGATGTCGTCGTCATTGTCTGACGGCGCGATGGAGCTTTTCGCAGTGGCTCGATACGGAGGTGGCGTCGGCAGACTACCGCAGTGATGAAGCAGTGCGTTTACCAGCGTCCCGGTCAGATGACCAGGCGCCGGATGCACTACCAACCCAGCAGGCTTGTTCAGCACGATCAGATGACGATCCTCAAAAAGGATGTCGAGAGGGATGTCCTCTGGCTGATCGTGGGTCGCAGTCGGAGGCGGAGGCGTAAATAAGAGCCGCTGCCCAGGCTTTAGTCGGGCCCCGGGCTTGGTGGGGTTGCCGTCGAGCAGCACCTCGTTTTCTTCGATACGCCGCCCGAGCTGAGAGCGTGAAAACGGCAGGCCTTGTTGGGCCAGGTAGACATCAAGTCGCTGGCCAGCGGCAGAGGCAGGAACGACAAATTCAAAAACGACAGGAGGATCTTGGGTCACCAGATCCGCGATTTTACATGTCCTTTTGACTTGAGCATGACATCCACGATCGCTCGCTCAAAAAGGTTCAGCTCGTAGATCTCGGGGGTTACGCGACTCTTAAAGAGAGTGCGGCCCTCTTCGATGTGATCGTGCATGACTTGGAACAGCGAGTCATTCTCGATGCCATCGACGATTTCTTTCTCGTGATAGAGGGTCAAGTCAGAGGCAATGGCCCGTGCTAGCTGCCGGGCACGCTCGGGTTTGTCAATCAGCGCCATGTTCAGGATTTTACCGCGCGAGGACGGTTTGTGGCAACGGGGCGGGCAGGGGTTTCATGAAAGAAGTGGGCGCAGCGTTACAAAGGCTGCTGCTCCAAGCTCGGGTAGATGTCAGCCAAGTAGGCCAAGTGGCCACTTGGGCTTTCTGGGTACGGCGTACCTAGAATCGATGACGTGAGCTTGGGCAGCAGCGTTCGCTAAAGCGTTAGCGACCGACGGCGCGACGCAGCTTTTGGCGATCGCTCTCGAACGTCAGAACGCTGGTTAGCGTCGAGAAGTTCTGTGGATCCACTGCGCGACTGTAGAGCGTCGAGCCGAGCTTTACCTGATCATCGCCAAAGGGCGAGGTGCGCATCAGCTGAGCGATCTGCTCACAAGTGAAGTAGTTGCCCGAGGTTACTTCGTCTTGAACGATGCCCATCTTGGCGTCTGCGAAGGCTGCTCGCTGCATACGAGAAAGCATTCCGGCAAACCGCCCCGGGTCCATCGGAGGCGGGGTTGCAGGCTGCGGCGGCTGATAGACAACGACCGGTGGTTGATACACCGGCGGCTGCGGCTGATAGACCGGCGGCTGTGGCTGATAGACCGGTGGATGCGGCTGATAGACCGGCGGCGCTGGCGGCGGGGCGACCACAACCGGAGGCGGCTGCGGAGGCGTGTAGACCGTGCCTGGGTTTGGTCCAGGGAACCGGGGAATTGGCTCGTACGGAACGGGCTGGTATCCGGTCGGGATGCGGTAGCGTGGTGGGGGAGGCGGAGGCGCATCTGGCCCGCTCATACGCAGCATCTGCTCGGCGCGTAGCCGCATGTTTTCAACGCTGCCAGCGACTCGCAGTAGGACCTCGGCATCGCGATCTTGGGAGCGATCGTTGAAGCTAGCGATCGTATACAGATTGTTCAGGGTCTGGCGCAGTGCGATCCAACGAGGACTTCGCTGGACCATCATCTGCAAAAGGCCAGCGCGGGTGTTTACCACTTGCTGCTGGATCAGCTGGGCGGTTCGCTGATCGTCGCGATCAAAGTTGACCGACTCAATTTGTGCCAAGTCGAGGAGCAGGGCGTGGATATTTTGGTGACGAAGTGGGCGTGCGTGCGCTGGTTTTTCCAGCAGGGCAGTGGTGCCAATCGCAGCGCAGCCAAGAGCGATACCAAATAGTCCGGAGAGCAGTGTTCTTTGTCGCATCGGAATACGTTTCCTTCTGTTGTTGGTCGCTCCCGACAGGGCCCCTGATGTGGGGCGAGCTGATGCCGGATGCGCTTGGATTGCTTGATGAAGAAGCACCTTACAGTGCTGCTTTCGATGACGAGCGAGCAGCTGTACCTCTTCATGCGCCTGCGAGTAAAAAATGCCGCGAGTGTACCGTAAACAGCCGCGTGACCCATCACATGATTTGGGAACCGATCGACTAGGTCCGCTTAGCCTCGGGGCCGAGGCCGTGAGGTGGCTGCATGTAAAGCCTCTTCACAACCATGCCAGCTACGATCAAAGATGTGGCCTATGAGCAATCAGGACCCTTTTAGCATGCCGAGTGGTGGACTCGATGGTGGTGGCTTTGGCGCAGATCCAGCAGATGCCCTCAAGAGCAAAGGCCTACCGTGGCCGGTGTATCTTGCGATTGGCATTGCCGTTGTCGCTGTGATCGGCGTTTTTGGCTATCGCAGTGTGCAGGCGCGTAAGCAGCGCAAGCTACACGTCTCGTTCATGGAGCAATACGCAGACTTCGAGAAGAACTCGGTCAACGGGTTCTGGCGCTGTCTGTTTGGCAAGGACGGCGATGGTCGTCGCTACAACGCTCCCGAGGCGCTCAATGCCGCCATCGAAGGTGCGCTGTATGCCGACACCAAGGCTTTCCCAGAAAAAGTGACCTCTGAGTGCGTGCCCAAAGCGCTCAAGGCCTCCAAGGCTGTGAAGGACTTTGCGACGGCTCCTCCCGTTGAGTACGACCAAGCACTCGACGAGTACGGCAAGGCGCTGGCTGGCCTAGCCAACACGCTGAATACCTGGGCCGAAGGCGCTCCCAAGCGGGTCGAGACCAAGGTTCGCGAGCAAAAGATGACCGCTGCCGGCGAGACCTGGAGCACCACCGCCAATCCAAACAAAGCGGAGCCAGCTGCTTGGCAGTACGACAAGTTCCTGCACTGTGCAGTGGCCGATCTCGACAAACTCAAAGATGGCCAGGCGCTGCTGGAGTTTTTGGCCTCCAAGTGCGTGCCGCAAAAAGCGAAGGGCCAGACCCTGGATGTTGAGTTCCTGAACAAAGTTCGCGATGTGTGCATGGTTGAAGCGCAGGAAGTGCCAACCAAGGCGCCGCCGATGTTCAAGCCGACCTTCACCAAGTTTGCGGGCGACTTTGACCG
>JAGNNG010000147.1 GCA_017990795.1 Deltaproteobacteria bacterium | reverse complement strand
CGATGATGATTCCGCTGGTCACCTTTCCTCAGACCGGCGGCTTTTTGGATCTGGCGCGCGCGGACTCGCTGGGGTTGTCGCTGACGGTAAGCGGGGCGATGCTGGCCTGGTACGGACGCGAAAGCCACGGGCGACTGGTGCTGGCGGCGCTGCTGCTGGTGGCGGCATTTTTCGCGAAGCAGACGGCGGCACCGATGATTGTCTTTGTGGCGCTGGCGATGCTGGCGACCCGAAAGCGCACGGTACTGACGTTCGCGGTCTGCGGAGTGCTTAGCTTTGGCCTGCTTTTGTATTGGCAAAATCGAGCCTCGCAAGGCTGGTTCTGGACCTACATCTTTCAGCTGCATCAGAGCCATCCGTTTTCCAACAAGCGCGCTTTCGTCGAAGCGCCCCGAGTCTTGCTTGGACTGCTGTGGCCAGGGCTGCTGCTGCTGCTGTGGGCGGGTCTGGCGCAGCTTGGCAAGCGACTTGGCGAGACGTCGAGCTTGGGGCTTTGGTATCTGGCCTGGCTCGCGCTGGGTGGCATCCTGGCCTCCTGCGTGGGCTTTGGCACCCAGTGGGCACATACCAATGCCTACATCCCGGGTGTGTTTTTTTCCTCGATCGCGATAGGTGCGGCAGCGGGTCGTCTGCTAAAGCGCCCAGCAGGCCCACGCATCACCGGTCCAAGCCAGCAGCACCGCCGGGCGCGACTGCTCCGCGAGGCGCTGGTGCTGGGACTGTTGCTGGTGGCGCTGGTGCCTTGGCTGCTGCGACTTCATCCGCGCGACCACATGCCGACGCAGGCCGACCGTCAGGCTGGCGACTCAGTCATCGCGGTGCTGCGGTCTGCGCCCGGTGAGGTCCTGATTCCATTTCACCCGTTTTATGCCCACTTGGCTGGCAAGCAGACCTATCTACACCGCATGGGCGTCTGGGACGTACGAGGCACGGTCGCAGGACCCGTTAGAGGCCTGATCGCAGCGCTGGCGACCCAGAAGTTCTCACGCATCGTCTTTAACGAAAAAGTCGAGTACACGTGGCAGGACTGGCCGGACGTGCTGCTGCATTATCGAGTGACCGCCTACATTCGTGGTCCGCGCATGTTTGAGGGAGCGCAGACGGCTCCGGCGCTGGTACTTGAGCCGATAGCGCGCGTTCCAGCCGATCAGCAAAGCCCAGCACCGATGCTGCAGTAGCCGAGAGGCAGGGCCCATCGGGCAAATCCTGCTGGCAGCTAAGAGGCGTGAGCACTGTGTCGATGCCGCACTGCGGCAACCGTCCTTGCTGCAGTGCAACAATTCAGTATTTCTCGCGATGGCGCCGACCACCGCCAGTGTAGGCACTACTCGAGGACCACGAGGCCCAGCACAATCCTCTTTGCGCGCCTTGACCCGAGGGCGCGAGTCTTCGATGATTATTGACAATGTCTGGCTCCAGCAAAAAACCGCCCCCCCCAGGATCGGGCTCTGAAAATGAGTCTGCCCGGGACCAGGTGGTTACGGTCGGAGGTAGTACGGACAAACCGAGCGGCGATGATGTCTCAGCGACGATGAGCCTGCCCGCAATCGGAGCCTTGGTCCCAAATCAGAACGAAGCCTCGTGGACCAAAAAGATGGATCCGCGGATCGGTCAGCAGTTTGGGAAGTATCAGGTCAATGCCGTCATCGGAAAAGGCGGCATGGGCATGGTCTACGAGGGTGAGGACACCATCCTCAACCGTCGGGTGGCAATCAAGTTCCTGCCCGAGACGCTGACGCAAAATCCCAAGGCCGTCGAGCGCTTCATCACCGAGGCGCAGGTCGCAGGTCGCCTGAACCACCCCAACGTCATCGCGATCTACGACATCGGGCAGGAGAGCGGCCACTACTACATCGTCATGGAGCTGCTGAATCCACTGTCGGCAGCAGGCTACGTCAAAGAGCGTGGCCCGATGCAGTGGAGTGAGGCGGCCAAGGTCATCGCCGACTGCTGCGCCGCGCTGCATGCCGCGCACCAAGTGGGCCTGATTCATCGCGATATCAAGCCCGATAACATCCTGTGTTCTCCGACGGGAAGTACCAAGCTGGTGGACTTTGGCTTGGTCAAAGATACGCAGTTTAACGCCAGCGCTTTGACCCAGACTGGCGTCGTCGCTGGCACGCCGCTGTACATGAGTCCCGAGCAGGCCTCTGACGGAGAGCTGGACCATCGCAGCGACATCTACTCGCTGGGCGCGACGTTCTTCACGCTGCTGACGAGCAAGCCGCCTTATACCGGTGATGCCGCGCCGCAGATCATGTTCAAGCATGTGACTGCGCCGACGCCAAACCCGCGCGACCTGGTGCCAGAGATTCCGGAGTCGATTGCGCACGTGTTGATGAAGGCGATGTCCAAGTCGCCTGCCGAGCGTTATCAGACCGCAGAAGAGATGCGGCTGGCGCTGGAGACCATCCTCACCGAGGCTGCGCAGCGCAAGTCGTTCTCATTCTTGGTTCCGCACGAGCCGTCGATGATGAACATGCGGGCGCGCCCGCTGCGGATGTCGACGCTGCCTGGCATGGTCAGCGCCAGCGCGCTCAACAATCCCAAAGCCTCGGGGCAGCTAAACATCTCGATTCCGCCGATGAGCGGACGCTCGATGGGGCCGCGGCCTCAAGACCTTTACAGCTCGGGCCAGGTCTCGGGACAGCACTCGGGCGGGGGACCCGCTTTTGTCGACAGTGCGGGCGGAAATCAGCAGGGACCGCAAAACTCGCGCGCGTCGCTGCTGGTCGGTGGACTGGGGCTGCTGGCGGCGCTGTTTGCGCTGGCGCTGGTCAGCTGGCGCATGTTGCGTCCCAGTGACCCCAATGCTGGTCGGCCCAATAAGCCCGTCGTCGAGGTTACGACACCGCAGACGACCAAGCCGCCGCTCAGGGTGGGCATCATTCACTCGCTGTCTGGAACGATGGCGATTAGCTCGCGCCCGATCGTGGAAGCAACGCTGATGGCGATTGAAGAGATCAACGCCAAAGGCGGCGTGCTGGGACGGCGCATCGAGCCGGTACAGGCCGATGGACGCTCGGATAACGCTACGTTTGCCCACGAGATCGAGCGCCTGATCACGCAAGAAAAGGTCATCACCACCTTCGGCGGCTGGACGCCCAGCAATCGCCGTGAGATGAAGCCCATCGTCGAGAAATACGACAGCTTGCTGGTCTTCCCGTCTCGTGATGAAGGCATGGAGGACTCGCCGAACATTATCTACAACGGCGCGACCCCGAATCAGCAGGCCATTCCGGCGGTGAAGTGGGCCATCGACAAGCTGGGCAGCAAGCGCGTGTTTATCATCGGCTCTGACGGTCTGCTGGGCCGCATGTGTGCCGAGCTAATCCGCGATGTCCTGCAAAAAGGTCCCGCCAAGATCGTGGGTGAGCGCTACGTCCTGCTCAGCGCCACTGACTTTCGCCCGGTGATCAAAAAGATCCTGGCGGCCAAGCCGGATGTGCTCCTTAACTTCGTCAACGGGGACTCCAACTTGCCGCTGTTTCGCGAGCTACGGGCGGCGGGAGTCTCTCCGGGCAAGCTGCCGACCATCTCGTTTAGCGTCGGCGAGAACGAGCTGCAGCAGCTGGCGGGCATCGACATGCTGGGCGACTACCTAGCGTGGAACTACTTTGACTCGATCAAGCGCCCGGAAAACGAGCAGTTCGTGCAGCGCTTCCGCAAAAAGTACGGCTCGCACCGCGGCATCAGCGACCCGATGGAGGCCGCCTACTTCGGTGTCTACCTGTGGGCGCAGGCGGTGCAGGCGGCGGGTAGCGACAGCGTTCCGGCGATTCGTCGCGCCTTCCAGGGCCAGCAGTTTGAAGCCCCCGGCTCTCTGGTTCGCATTGAGCCCAGCAACAACCACACCTGGAAGATGTTTCGCATCGGCAAGATCACGGGGCCAGCCCACATCGATGTGATCTTTAGCAGCGACAGCCTGCTGCCTCCCGAGCCATTCCCGGCTACGCGCACGCGCGCCGAGTGGGAAGCGCTGCTGAAGTTCCTCTACAAGCAGTGGGACGACAGCTGGGTAAATCCCTCGCGCCCGAACCTGCTAAAGACCCACCACTACTAGCGCTGCGACGCGGACAGCTGCTGAAAATCGAAGCACTGGCCGGGCTTTACGTAGCCCAGAAAGCCGTGCTCCGTGGCACTGGGTAGCGGACCGGGGTTGTAGTGATACAGCCACATCTTCTTTTTTAGCGCTGCAGGTAGCTCACACAGCGTCGAGAAGTGAGAGTGAACGCCGGTCTTCGGCCCGGTCTCGCAGTCATGGAAGATAAGGTCGGCTTGCTGCGCGTACCAGCGACTGCCCAGGTCCGGATCGAACTTGGAGTCCGTAGTCAGGTAGACCTTTACCCCTGCCACGGCAAAGAACAGTCCGTACGAGCACATCAGCGGATTGCCATAGCCCACGTGCGGCACCGGAATCACCGCGAAGTCGATGCCCGCAAAGGTGAACTTGCCGTCGGTTTCGCAAGGCTGACCGGCAATCGGCTCGACATCGAAGTAGTAGCTCATGTCGACCACGCCGTCGTCGGAGAAGCAGAGGCCGCCCGCCAAGCTCTGCTCCCACAGCGGCTTCACCAAGTACTGCGACGTGAGCAGGCGTGGTCGATGCGGCACCGGTCCGTACTTGCTCTGCAGCGCCAGCCACTCTAGTCCGCCGATGTGGTCCGCGTGCAGATGACTGATGTAAACAGCGGTGATATCGGTGACGTTGTGGATGCCAATCCGGGGCAGCGACAGCCGCGCATCCGAGCCACAGTCGATCAGGAGCCGCTGCGTTCCCAGCACCGAGTCCCGCACAGTCAGCAGCATGTTGCTATGAAAGTTGTCGGCAAAGGCAGTAAACGCTGAGCCAGAGCCTGCGAACTCGAAGGTACATTGCATCAGCAAACGCTCCGGCTTCATTGTCGCCGTTTTGCAGACACACAGCATGCAAAAGTGCATCCCCACTGACAGCCGTGCCCACTCCGTAATCAGTGCGATCGAGTCAGTGCGTCAGCGCAGTGCGGCATTGCAGCTACGCCGAACATAACGCACTGCGCAAGGATGCGAGGGAAAGCGCGGCAGCTGCACGAAACGCCCCAGACCTGCGGTACGCTGGAGGTTATGTCCAACCCCACACCGCTGCCCGGTCCATCGTTCCCGCTGCACAACTGGGTCAACTTCGCCAAGCTCCAGCGCGACCGCCTGGCTTTTGTCTGCGAGCTTGCGGCCATGGGCGACCTGGTGAAGACCCGCGTCGGACCCGCGACTATCTACTTTGCCTCGACGCCAGATTACGCGCGTGAGGTGCTGGTCAATCAGGCGCGCAAGGTCATCAAAGGTCGAGGTCTGCAGCGCAGTAAGCGCATCTTTGGCGAGGGGCTGCTCACCAGCGAAGGCGACACCCACCTACGTCAGCGCCGCCTGTCACAGCCCGCGTTTGGTCGGCAACGGCTGCAAAAATATGGCGAGGCGATGATCGACTTTGCCGCGCGCTACCGGGCCCGCTGGCAGACCGGCGAGATTCGCGACATGCACCACGAGCTGATGCAGCTAACGCTCGCCATCGTCGGCAAGACGCTGTTCGACACCGATATCGAGCGCGAGTCAGCCGAGGTCGGCAAGGCCCTGGACGCCTTCATGGATGCCTTCGGGCTGCTGCTGCTGCCGTTTGCCGAGGTGCTGGAGAAGCTGCCCATTCCGCGCATGCGCGCCGTCACCAACGCCGTCGCCACCCTGGACCGCATCATCTACCAAATGATCGCCGAGCGCCG
>JAGNNG010000146.1 GCA_017990795.1 Deltaproteobacteria bacterium | reverse complement strand
ATGCGCGTCGTGCCATTGGCGCTACCGATTAAGAAGTAGCGACCATCCGGCGGCGCATACGCCACCGTCGTCAGCTCATCGTCAAAGCTAGGCAGCACGGCCAGTGGCATGTCCGCCTGCAGATCCCACAGCCGCACCGTGCTGTCCTTGCCCAGGATGATGACACGCGAGCCCTGCGGCACCACGGCTGCCTGCGCCACACTCTCGGCGAACGTCTGCATCGAATCCAGCAGCTTGCCGGTTCGCGCATCCCAGATACGCACGGTGCGGTCATCCGAGGTCGTAATCAGCCTCAACACATCGCCACGCTGCTGAAAGACCGCCGAGGTAATTGTCGCTCCGTTGTGCGGCAGTTCACGCAGCGGCGCGAAAGTTTCTCCGTCGTGCAAGATCGTAGTGCCGTCCGTCCAGGCCGATGCGAGCAGCCGCTGGTCAGGAGAAAACTCAACCCACGCAAGAGCACTGCTGCGCTCTGAGATGACACGCAGCTCTTTGCCTGCTTGCGTGTCCCAGAGTCGCAGCTGGCCGTCGGCACCACCACTGACGATTCGCTTGCCATCGGCATGAAACGCCAGCGCAAAAACGGCGGCTTGATGCCCAGTGAGTACCCGCACAGGCTTGCCATTTTGGCCGTCCCAGATGCGAATATCTCCGTCGCTGCTACCAGTTGCAATCTGCTTACCATCCAGCGAAAACGTCACGCAGTTTACTCGGTGCCGGTGTCCAGTGAGCACAGCCAGCTCGTCTCCACCGGGCCACTTCCACAGCCGGGCCGTGTAGTCGTAGCTGGCAGTTGCGATACGCGTTCCGTCCGGCGAAAAAACCGCCCCTGCAATGGGCTGCGTATGTCCCTGCAAGATCGCCAGCGGCGTGCCAGCTCGGACATCCCAAATGCGTGCTGTGCGATCAAAGCTCGCCGTCACTACTTGGGTGCCATTGGGCGCAAACGCTGCCGCGTAGATCTCGCCGCTGTGGCCGCGAAAGACGGCGATGTTCTGCTCGGTGCGCACATCCCACAGCCGCACCGTGCGATCGCGTCCCGCCGACACCAAGTGGCTGCTGTCCGCCGCAAACCCCAGACCGTCCACGGTGCCAGAGTGCCCCAAGAAGCGCGCCCGCAGCGTCCCCGTCTTGCCATCCCACAGCTTGACTACTCCGTCGGTGCCTGCTGTAGCGATCAGCGCGCCATCTGGTGAAAACTGCACCGCGTGCAATCGCGAGCCGTGCGGCAATATCACCACCGCCGCTGGCTCGCTGGCCGAGGCCGTCTCTTTAGGCAGTGTCCACAGCCGCGCCGTCGTGTCCCAGCTGCCCGTGACCACACGCTCACCGTCGGGAGAAAATGCCGCCAGGTTCACGCGGTCCTCATGACCCGACAGCACCCGCAGCAGCGAGCCAGTCATCGCATCCCACAGCCGCACCGTCTTGTCGAAGCTGGCGGTCAAGATCAAGCGCTCGCGTGGGTCAAAGGCCGCGACGGTGACCCGCTCGCTGTGACCCGTGAGCACCAGCTGCTGCCGCCCGCCGCGTGTGTCCCAGACCCGCGCCGTCTGATCCTGACTGGCCGTCACCACCCGATCCCCGTGCGCCGAAAAGGCCCCCATCTCGATGGTGTCTGCGTGACCGCTTAGCACCAGCTCCTGCTGGCCTGAGCGACTGTCCCACAGCCGCGCCGTGTGATCGGTACTGGTAGTGAGCACCCGCGCGCCATCGGGAGAAAACACCGCCGTCGTCAAAAACCCTTTGTGGCCGCTAAGTTTGGTCAACTGCTCGCCGGTGCGCGCGTCCCACACCCGCGCCGTCTGATCCTGCGAGCCGGTCAGCACTCGCTGGCCGCTTGGGTCAAACATCACCTGCTCGATGCGATCGCTGTGACCGTGCAGCGGCAGCGAGTTTTTCGCCGTGCTGTAAGTGATCATCAGGCCTTCTTTGGCCAGCGGCGGGGTCTTGCGACCACTGCGCAGGCTCGGGGCTGCCGCCGAAATCGCCAGCGCCAGCGCCGCACCATCTTGCCCGGGCTGCTGCACCAAAAGAGCCGCTCGTGCACCCCGCTCTACCTCTAGCTCAGCGGCGCGCTGCTCGTTGCGCATGCGCTCCCGTTGACCCTGCCAGCCCAAAAGTCCCAGCAGCACCGCGACCACTGCCACCAGGGACCACAGCAGGCGTCGGCGCGGACGAATCGTCACCGGGGTAGCTGCGATGTGCAGTCGGCGCTCTCGATGGGCCACGCTGGCGGCGATATAGCGCGCCACCTTGGGATCGACCTGAGGTCCACGCTCGGCCAGCCAGTGCTCCGCCTCGGCAAGCTTACCGCCCGCCAGATGAATCCCAGGCAAGCTCGCCCCCGGCATCGAGGGCCGGTGCGAATCCCGCTGCGCCTGCGCCTCAAGCTCGCGATGCCACGACGCGAAGCGACGATCTTCTTCCGGCCAGCGCGCCAGCTCCCGCCACTCTGAGAGCATTACGCCGCTGGCAAGCTCAATCGTGTCAACCGAGCCACTGCGCAGCAGCAGCCGCGCATCAAGCAGCGCCGACAGCGCATTTTGCAGCCGCAGCTTGCCAGTCGATTCGTCCTCTGGCCCGGTGACCCCTGCGACGGGAACTGGCCGCAACAGTTCAGACTCCAGGCGAGGCCGAGGCAGTAGCAGCGAACCGCCGGTAAGCGACACCGACTGCAGCAGCTCGGTCAACAAGCGTCGTGCGAGGGGCTGCTGACGCATCGGCAGCTCGTGCCATGCGGACTCACACAGCTGCGTCACCGCGCCCTTAATGCCGCCGCTGCGCTGATAGTCAGCCGCCGTCAGCACCGTGCGCGCGCCGCCCAGCAAGGCCCACATTCGCCACAGCGCCGCCGACAGCAGCACCAGCACCGCCTCACTGCGCCGAAGCTCCGCCGGGCTTTGCAGATAGTCCGAAAGGTCCCGCCCGACTGCGTCCAGCAGCTCGTCAGAGACACTGACTCCACGCGACCGCGCTGGCTCTTGCACCATCGCCGTCCACTCAGCGACTTCTAGACCAGCTGGCAGGTGGCAGGCACTATCGTCGAGCAGCGGCAGCAAGAGTGGGCACTGCGCAGTCAGTGCGCTTACGCAGTCACCCCGCGCCACCAGCACAAGCTTGAGCCGCAGCGACGACTCAGCCACCAGCAGCGTCTGCAGAGCCTCCGTAAAGCGACGCTGCGCCGAGGGCTGTAGCGTCAGCAGCTCCTCTAGATGGTCACAGATCAAGAGCACCTGCTCTGCCTTCTGCGCCGTCGCTGCTTCGTGCAGCGAAAACAGCAGATCCTCGGCGGGCTCACGAAGGCCTTGGCGGCTCAGCTGACCGAAGACGTCCACGCTTGGGTGGCCCACATACAGCGTCAGCAGCTGGCTGGACTCGGCCTGCTCACGTCGCAGCAGCGGCAGCGCCCCCGCCAGCAACAGCGAGGTCTTGCCACAGCCGCTCGGACCCACCAAAAACAGCACCCGCCGCTCGTCGCGCAGTCGATCTAGAAGGCGGTGACACCAGCGCTTGCGACCAAAAAATCGCTCGGCGTCGGGCTCGGCAAAGGGCGTCATTCCCTGATACGGGTTGTGCGTAGCCACGGCTGACATCAGCTCCCAGGATCTAACGAAATTGCGCTGGCTGCGCGCACAATCCAAAAAATCGTCTTTCAAAGTCGGCGCTGCGGCCAAAAACGATTGCCGGCCAGCGTCGCCCTTGACTGCTCACCAGGCTACTATTTTTGCCTACGTCTGCAGACATCACCAAGTAGCTTCCAGGGTTTGCGCCATGGTCTGCTTGCAAGTGCGGTACTATGAAGCTGTCACCTACCGCTCTCGCAGGCGGTTTGTCGTCAGTCGCACGCAGATTCTCATGGCCACCAAAAAGCCCACGCAGATTGGAAACTACCGCATCATCCGCGAGATTGGTCGCGGTGGCATGGGCGCGGTCTACGAGGCTGAGCACCTGCGCGTCAAGAACCGCGTCGCGATCAAGATGCTGCACGCCGAGTACTGCAAAGATCCGCAGATCGTCGCGCGCTTTCGCCAAGAGCCGATGGCCGCCAACTCCCCCCGGCACACCGGCATCGTGCAGGTGCTGGAAAGCGACGTCATCGAAGACGGTACGCCCTACATCGTCATGGAGTACCTAGACGGGCAATCGCTGCGCCAGCGCATTCGCAAGTCGCGCGGCAAGCTGCCCGAGCTGTCAGCGATTCGCTTTGCCAAGCAGGCGGCGGATGCTCTGGCGGCAGCGCACGCCAAAAAGATCGTCCACCGCGACATCAAGCCCGAAAACATCATGATCGTGCGCGACGATGCAGTGCCGGGCGGGGAGCGCGCCAAGATCCTCGACTTTGGCATTGCGGTGGTGGCGGAGGAGCACATCATCTCGTCTTCGCAGTCGACGACGCAGGTGCAGACCAGTCCATTTGCGTCGCTGCTTGGTACCGCGGCGTACATGGCGCCCGAGCAGTGCCAAGGCATCGGTCGCAGCCTGGTCGACGACAAAGCCGATGTCTACGCGCTGGGCGTGGTGCTGTACGAGCTGCTCACCGGTCAGCCGCCGTTTGTCGCGCCCGAGCTGGTCAGCGTCATGCACATGCACGTCAGCCAAGAGCCGGCGCCGGTGTCGACGCTGCGTCCGGATGTGCGGCCAGAGCTAGAGGCGCTGATCTCGCGCATGCTCGGCAAGGCTCCGGACAAGCGGCCCTCGATGCGCGAGGTATCCGCTGAGCTGACGGCGATGGATCGTCCCGACTCGCAGAGCCTGCCCGCGATGCCCACCCCGGAGCCACCGATACGAGGTCAGCGCTCGGGAGCTGCCATCGGTATGGCCGTGGGTCTGCTGCTGACTTTGATCTTGGGCGCATTTTTGATCCTGCGGCCCAGCACCGCCACTGTGCGCTGGCGCATCGCCTCGCAGCCGACCGGAGCCGAGGTGATTGGCCCCGACGGCGCCGTCCTGGGCGTCACGCCGTGGCAGCACCGACCGCCGCGCGACCTGGGCAAGCTCCCAGTGACGCTGCGACTATCGGGATATCAGCCGGCAGAGCTGGTCCTCGACTACAACGAAGACAACGAGCAGAGCGTCCAGCTGGTCCCACGCAAGAAGCCCTGATTTACAGCGCGCAGGGTGCGTGCTACGGGTTGCGGGTGAGCCTATACAAGTCTGGCCGTGTCGTCGCTGCACTCGTCGCTGTTGTCGCTGGGTACGCTGCGCCGCAACAAGCAGCCGCGCAAGTCGCACCGACGCCGCTGCTGATGTCGCCCCTGCGCAGCACCTACGCCCCAGGAACTGGCATTGCCGACGCTGCTGAGCCTTGGGCGGTGGTGCAAAACCCGGCCTCGCTGGGCACACTGCAGGGCTTTTCGTTGGGCCTGCGTCACACCGAGACGACGCAGACTACGTGGTTCGGGCGCGGCACCGGAGTGTATTACGCGCAGCCGCTGCCACTGCTAAGCCGCATCCAGCTCGGTGGTGCCCTGGAGCTACTACGCCCGCCGAGCGATACCATCGACCTCACCTCGGGCAAGCTGTCACTGGCGATGGCCGTGCGAGTGCTGCCGTGGCTGCATCTCGGGCTGCACTATGCGCATCTGTTTGCACGCAGCGATGTCGCAAGCTACGACGGGCTCGATACCGTCAGCCTGGGGCTGCGGCTGCTGGGCGGTCGCTATGTGGCGTTTGGAGCGGTCCTGCATGACCTGCCCGCGCCTCGTCCCAAAGACGGAACCCTGCCACCGCTGCAGCGCAGCTACGAGCTAGAGCTTCTC
>JAGNNG010000145.1 GCA_017990795.1 Deltaproteobacteria bacterium | reverse complement strand
CTGTGGATACCTGACTACAGCATGCCACAAGCACTTGGGGTGCTGGGGATACTCGACAGCACTGGCAACCTGGCTTTGTATCAGCAGCAGTAAGTTCCGCCCCCAGCTTTTGAGTCCTCGCGCTTTCTCGGCGCTGCGCGCTCTGGCCTGCAAGTAAGTCTCCATCACCCCCCTCCCCACTGCCGACACCAGTCGTGGTACGATCCGACCAGGATCTCATGCGCTTTATGCTTCATCGTGCCAGTGTGCTCCTGCTGCTGACGGTCGCTGGCCCTGTGGCTTGGGCGGGAGTGGGGGACGCGGTGCCCGTTGGTGGCGGCAAGGCTTCCGGGCTGCCGGCGAAGGTGCAGGCGCAGGTGGCGCAGGGGCAGGCGGCGCTTTCCCAGAAGCGCTTCAGCGAGGCGAGGCAGGCGTTTGGTGCGGCGTTTCGGCAGGTGCCGCGCGCGGGGCTGTTGCTTGCGCTGGCTCGGGTGGCGGTGGGCGAGGGGCGGACGCTGGACAGCATCGACCTGTACCGACGCTACCTGGCCGACCCGACGCGTGAACCTGACGAAGCGGCGACGAAGGAGGCCGAGCAAGCGGTACTCGCCGAGCCGCCTGATGCGGGCAGCGTCAATGTCCAGGGCGATAGCGGCATGCTGGTGACGGTGGATGGGCTGCTGCGGGGCTCGGTGCCGCTGGCGCAGCCGGTGCTGCTGTCGCCGGGCAAGCACACCGTGACCATGGAGCTAGGCGGCAGCAAGCGCGAGCAAGTCCTGACGGTGCAGCACGGGCGACTGCTAGAGCTGCGGACCAACCAGCGGGCGGGCTCGGTGCTGATCAGCAAGCTGCCGGCCCTGCTGACGCTAAGCGACTGGGGCAAGGTGCCAGCCGAGGCGCTGCGCCCGCTGCGCGAAGCCCAAGAGAAAGCCGCGCGGCAGCAGACGATGGCGCTGATGCCGCCCGCTGCGGCGCTGGCCAACCTGCCGACCGCAAAAGACTGCGTGGCGACGACCCCGTGCCAGCAGCAGCTACTGCAAAAAAACGAGCTGGAGTACGCGCTGCGCTCGCAGGTCGAGTATCAGCCGAGCGCGGGCGGTCCCAGTGGTCCTCGCGGGGGTGATTACCGCATCAAGCTGTCGCTGCTCCACGTCGAGCTGCAGGAGTCCGCCAGCGAGCAGGAGCAGACCTGTGCCGCATGTACTGCGGACCAGGTAGCCACGCAGTATTTGGGCGCGCTGAGCAAGCTGCTGACCGACGGCCTCAATCGCAAGCACGCCGTGCTGAGCCTGCGCAGCGAGCCGCCAGCCGCGCAGGTGTACCTGGGACGGGCCCTGCTCGGTAGCACCCCGCTAACCCAGCCGCTGTGGGCCGGCCAGTACGACCTGACGCTGAAGCACCCCGGCTATGAGGACCTGACGCACGCCGTGGCTATCGGTGACGACGCCGCCGCTGCGGTCCTGACGCTAAAAGAGCTGCCCGAGCCGCGCCCTCCGCTGATCGTCACCACTCGGATCGTCCACGAGCCACGCCCGCGCTGGCGACTGGCAGTCGGTGGTGTGGCGGTGGGGTTGGGGGTGGGGCTGATGGGGCTGGGCGGAGCATTCGTGCCAAGTAACGGGACGTGCCAAGACCCTGGATTTATTGACCAAATTAGTACGGAGACAGATACCAGTCCGCTGTGCTTGTACAAGTATAAGTACAATCTAACGAATGCCGGCTATGCGCTTATTTCGTTGGGTGCCGTTAGTTTGGTAGCTGGCGTGATTACCCTGTCGATTCCTGGGAAGCGCAAGCTGATTCGCGAAGAAAAGTAAGTAATTATTGATCAACTTATGCTGGGGAAGAGAATATGTCATTCAGTAAATCTGCGATTCTTAGTCTGATCTTGACCAGTGGTTGCCTTGTTGAAAATACCAATCACTGTTCGATTAACGCGACTGTTTGCGCTGTTGGGCAAACCTGCAATGTTGATACGGGACGCTGTGAGACTGGAACAACGCCAATTCCGCAGCCTGTTGCATTTTCTATTACCGGAGTATCGCCCGCGGTAATTCCTCCAATGTTTGATTACAGTACTGGTATGGCAACGATAACGACGGTTGGCATGCCGAAGTCAAAAATCGTCAAAGTTAAAATTGATCAACAGGCCCCAATCGATATCACGATGCAAACTGATATGCCATCAGGTTCGCAGCTGGTGTTTCCTATGGCGACATTGGATGCGCTGACAAAGTGTGGACCATTAGATATTTCGGTGGTGGATGAAGCTGGCGTGGAATATCCGGCTCCGTCTGAGATGTTTGGGCGATTTTATCGACACTGGTTATATTCGCAAACGCGAGGGGGTTCGCGGTCCAAGGTGAAGGACTTTGATATGAACCCATTGGCCAGTGAACCATTTGATTTTATGTATTCCGATGCTGATGGTCCAAAATTGGTAGTTACTGAAAATTTTGCGCATAAGTTTTATGGACCATATATCACTGACATGAGTGATTTCTCTACAGTCAAATACTCCGTATCGAGTAACGGAAAATCTGCTGTAAGTACGGCGAACAATGGTAAGACTGTGGTTGGAATGAGGCAGCTCGTAGGCAATGGTCAACCACTTGCGGAGTTTGAACCATGTAATGGGTATTCAATATATACATATGCAGGCTTTACGGTGTTCAGTGAAGGGGGAAAGCAATATGTTCAAGCAGTCTGTGAAACGCCCATTGATGGCATGATCGGGCGAGGTATCTACCTCAATGCTATTGGCATTGCTGGTGTGATTGGCTCACAGCGTTCGTTTCCTCGTTTATTTAACGATTCTATGTTTTATGCTATTTCATATCCTTCCGCGCCTGGAACTATTGGCGCGTTAATTGCTCAGAAAATTCCAGCATTGAGCGGATATTCAATAGTTACTGTTGATGCTCCAGACCGTAAAGAGGACTATAGTGATGAAATGGCAATTAGCGGGGTTCTGCCTGGTGTTTTTTCACTGGAATCACCGGGGTCGCCGCAAACAGGTTTAGTGCTTCATTTTGTTGCCTCTACTAATTTAAAGAGTGGACTTATTGATATACAGTTATTTAAGGGGTATCGGGTTTTTGATGGGGCTGGTGACACGGTCGCGAAGCAAATGGGTGGCTTATTAAAAACAGTAGATCCGCTTGCTTTCGGCGAGGATAGAAATATTCCGACAGAGGGTTCGTCCCCAATTGGGATTGAGGTGAGGGATATAAATTGCGATAACATTAAAGATATTATTTTGCGGACAAATAGATTCGTAGTTGCCTATTTGGGGACTGATTCTTATTCATTCAATTGGGATTCGCCGAAGGTCTTATTCAAGACTGCTGCTAATGATGCCAACTCGGGAATTAAGAAGCAGGCGCTCTGGGTGCCTACTTATCAACGCCCAGATGATCGCGGGGTCCTGGGTATTTTGGACCGCAGCAGTACGCTACAAATGTATCAACAAGAGTAACTGCGTTAGCTCGCCTTATCGCTCAGTCCCTGGGCGTAACTTGGCTGTCAGGCCCTTCGCCGTTTCGCTCGCCCCGTCTCCCCGCTTGTAAAAGTCCCTCCGCCCCCGTTACCTTGACCTCGTCATCCCACCCTCGGAGGTCTGGTTATGTCGCTGCTTAATCCGTTTCACAGCAGTCTGCCGTTTGACATCTTGTCGGTGCAGCGGGATGCCGCAGCGGCGCGGCGGGCCGACAAGATGACCCACATCTACCATCGCGGCCAGGACCTAATCTGGAGCGGCCAAGCGGTGTTCGCCGAGCTGTGTGAGAAGCACGGCGGCGTGAAGCTGGCGGGCGAAAAGCGCGCGGCGCTGGGGGCGGTGCTGTCGGTGCTGATGTGGGGCGAGCTGGCGGCGTGGAAGATTGCCGCGCAGCTGGCCGACCGGCTGGAGGAGATGCCGCCCAAGCTCGCTGCGACCTCGCAGGCGCACGACGAGGCGCGACACTTCTACGTGCTGGTGGACTATCTGCAGGCGCTGGGGCACACGCCGAGGCCGCTGGACCGTCGGGCGCGACTGCTGCTAGAGAGCTCGCTGCAGACGCAGGATGTGGTCAAAAAGGTCATGGGCATGCAGCTGATGATCGAGGCGCTGGCGCTGACGGTGTTTCAGTCGCTGCGCGAGGCTCAGGTCGAGCCGGTGCTGACCGAACTACTGCGCTACTACGAAAAAGACGAGGCCCGCCACGTGGGTCTGGGTCTGCAGTTTCTGCCCGACCAGCTGCAGAGCCTATCGAGGGTGCGCACCGCCGAGCTGCTGGCTTTTGAAGTGCAGCTGATGCTGGCCGCGCTGCTGGAGCTAAAGGCGCTGGAGCCGCACTTTCGTGTGCTGGGCGTCGACCCGCGCGCGGTGTTTCTGCTGGGGACGGCCAAGCAAGCGGTGGCGATGGAGATGCTGTGGCAAGAGTCGGGCACGCCGCAAAAAGCCCATCCGGCCTTTGCTCGGATGCTGGCCGCGACGGGGCAGCTGCTCTTTCCCGAGGTCAAGCAAGGGCAGGGCGCGGCACGACGGGCGGTATCCGCGGTGCAAGCGGCGCTGCGTACATTCCGCTTGGGCTTTGGCGATGACGTGCCAGCGTCCTCGATTGACCCCGAGGCTGCGGTGGTTCGTCCTGGCCAGGTGTGGTAGCTGGCTTCCCGCGCGCTGCCTTCTCCGCTATCTTCCCCGTTATGACCGACCCGAAGCCCGGCTCCGCTGGGTCCACCGCCCGCGAGGATGAGCCGCCCGCCGCTCCGCTGACTCCCGAGGAACAAGCCCGCGAGCAAGCAAGTGCGCAGCAGCGCAAGCAGGCGGGCTATCTGACGCTGCTTGGCACCCTCGGTGGCATCGCTGTGCTGCCGTATATGTTCGTGCTGCAAGCCGACAAGATTGCCGAGACCATCCAAAAAGCCGGAGCGTCGCTGCCGGGCATCGTGACGGTGATGGTGGCGCAGACCGCGATTCAGGTGCTGCTGGGGACGCTGCTGGGCTTGTGGGCGGCGCGCAAGGTGGGGCTGTCGGCTCCGGTGACGCAGGCGCTGTCAGAGGGCCAGCCCGCCTGGCCGGTGATTCGCCGCTTCGCGCTGGCGGCGGTGCTGTGGGGCATTGCGCTGGGGGTGGTGACCTGTGTGCTGGACGCGCTGGTGTTCGTGCCGCGCCTGCCGGTGCTGCAGCAGCTGGGACGCGACGCGCTGGCCAAGCACAGCGTGTGGCGGGCGGCGCTGTCCTGCTTCTACGGCGCCTTCACCGAAGAGATCTTGATGCGGCTGTTCCTGCTTAGCCTCACTGCGGTGGGTCTGCAGGCGCTGCTGCCCAAAGCCAGCCGCGACGCCATGCCGCGCCAGGTCATCCTTCTGGGCGCAGCGCTGGTGGCGGCGGTGATGTTTGGCATCGGTCACCTGCCCGCGATGTCGGCGCTGACCAAGCTCACTCCGCTTTTGGTCGGTCGCACCGTCGCAGTCAACGGTCTGGCGGGCCTGGGCTTTGGCTTCCTGTTTACGCGCTACGGTCTTGAGGCGGCGATGCTGGCGCACCTGTGTACGGACGGCATCCTGCACTTGGTGGTCCCGGCGCTGTATCAGGCCGGGCTGCTCTCTGCTTAGCCCGCGCGGCTCTTGGGTCTAGCTGCAATGTTGCTGCGCCAGCCTTACCGTGTGCCAGCTTGCGTCAGTCGGCTGCGGCTTGCGGCGCTGCTGGCGCTGCTGCTGCTTTGGGGACCGGCTGGTGGCTGCGCGGTGCCGGTGGCTGCCACTTGCCCTAGCTGTCTGCGCCTCGATGTCGCGCAGCCGCTGCAGCTGCC
>JAGNNG010000144.1 GCA_017990795.1 Deltaproteobacteria bacterium | reverse complement strand
GCCCTGGCGCCAAGGCTGGTCTTACTGGCTCTCGGGCGTCAGGGTTCCGACGCGGGCGAGGCGGGGCGCGTACACCTCATCCACCAGCGCCTGCACCGTCTTGGACAGCGGCGAGGTATGGAATGGCTCGTGCTCCCAGTGCTCGTAGGCTTGGCAGCGGCGCAGCGCTTCGTCACGAGAGTAGCCCAGGCGGCGCAGCAGGCTCGCGCGCTCGATGAGCTCAGCTCGGCGCATGGCTACCGACGTCGCGCTCTGCGTGCTTTTTGGGGTGGTGGAGGACGGCTGGTGCAGCCAAGCAAACGGCATCGGTTTCTCCTACGTGAGAGGCGGGCCAGCCGGGTGAGCCAGCCGGTTTATGTGCGCAGATTGCATCCGGGTCCAGCCAGAATTCTCGACGGACCGAGGCCCATGCTAGCCAGACTGAAGGCCGCTGCCCAGCCGCAAGCTGCACAAACCTGCATTTTTTTGCGCAGCTTAGGCGCGACTACAGCCAGTCGTCTTCGCGCTCTTCGTAGGTGCGTGCGGCCAGGTGAAACGGACTGCCAGCCAAGCGCAGCTCATTGAGTGGGCACGCGTCTTTTTGGCGGCAGCGGTCGGCCATCTCGGATAGGCGCTCGCGGTCGTGCGCGTACACGTTCCAGTCGCCGAGACGTGGGTCCACGATGTCAAACAGCCAGTCCATGCTCGCTGCTGTTGCGGAGCGGCCCATCGTTGGTGTGGCGGCTGTCTGAGCGGCTTGGCTAGCTCCCAGCTCTAGGCTTGTGCCAGCGAAGTCGATAAGACCCGTACGCATGTATTCAAGGTCCGTCTCTGAGAGCACGCCTTGATCAAGGTCGTCGCCGGGATGGGTGTGGTAGGTGCCGATAAACTGCTCTCCGTCGGCAAGGGCGCCCAAGTCGGCGGCGTGGAAGAACAGCTGGTCACCGCTGGGTCGAAATGGTGGCACCACCAGCCTTACGACATCCACGTCGGCACCACCGGGGACGCGCCTGCCAAGTACGAATGCGGCGACTTCAGCGACCGCGCGCGGGTCCAGACCAGGCTGCGCGACCGAGACGGCCTTGAGTAGCTGCAGCTGACACACCGAGCGTGCTCCAAAGCGCACTCGGGACAGCTGGCCTTTTAGCATCACCGCGAAGGTGCGAGCGTGGGCCGTGCATGGACGCGCTCCACCGGTCAGGCCGGGGTGGGCGACTTCCTGCAGCGCGGCATTTAAGATCGCTGCGTTGGCCATGGCGTCGTCGGCGTCTAGGCGCGGCAGCTGCGGGGCTACCTCTCCACGATGCTGCGCGCGGGCCAGGGCCTGCACTGGTTTCTCCAGCGGTCGGACGCGCAGCGCAAAGGCCAGGATGACCGCCAGCGCGCCGAGGCCGTACAGCAGCACCACCAGCGCGACCTGCGCCGGTGAGTGTCCACGACTCTGCTGTGCCTGGTAGGTCCCTTGCATGCGAGCGACGCTGGAGCGCCAACATCCAGTATCGCCGTGGCAAGTTCATTTGGATTTCAGAAAATTGTAAGTTGGCGTCCCGATTAAGGAATTGGACAGCTCGCAGCGCGGGGGCTAGCGCATGGCTTCATCGAGCACTTCCAGTAGGTCATACACCTGGCCGGAGCCGTTGCGCCCCAGGTGGCTTTGGCAAGCCGGGCAGGCGCTGATCAGCGGCAGATTTGCTGGCTGCTCGCTAAGTCGCTCGCGGGCAATCGCGTTGGCCAGTGGCGGGTCGGTCTGCGGCAACAACCCACCGCTGCCGCAGCAAGTGGCGGCTTCGTGGTGATGGGTCAGCTCGTCAAGCTGCGTAACCGCGCGCTGCAGTAGTTGTCGAGGCGGCTCATAGCAGCCCAATCGTCGTCCGAGGTGACACGGATCGTGATAGGTCGCTTGCGCCATTGGCTTTGTTATTGGCAGAGCCTCCGCATGCGGAGCCAGCCACTCGCTAAGGTGCAGCACCTGCGTCTTGAGCGGCACGCCGTGCTCGGCATACTGCACGCGCAGCAGCCAGGTACAGGCGGAGCAGCTAGTCACCAGCGTCGGATAAGACTCAATCTCGCGCGCGAATAGCTCAGCGTGCAGACGGAACGACTCTGTGTAGCCGCCGGCGTACAGCGCGTAACCGGCGCAGCCGTGCGAGACCTTGGCCAGTCCCACTGTCGGCACTTCCGGCTTCACGGCGCGTAGCTTATCGACGATGCGCAGCGCGGTCTTGGCTTCGCGCACGGGACCCGGCTGCTGCGCGCCTTGAGGCTGAGCCGACTGTCGAGGTAGGCACGTCGGTAGCAGCGCAACTTCTCCAGCTTTAGCCAGCCGAGTCTGAAGCCCCGGCTCGTGCTGGACTTGGCGAGCGGCTTCGCGGGCGCGGTGGCGATGGCGCAGCGGTAAGTCCGCTAGCAGGTCGGGCCCACCCTCGGCACGCTGGGCTTCGGCGCGACCTCGCATCAGCAGCTGCGCAGGCTCGACTTTGTGTAGGCAAGCAGTGGTGCAGGCGCCGCAGCCCGTGCAGCCATAAAGCGGAGTGGTCTGCTCGGGGCTTGGTTCTGGGTCGGCGAGGCGGCGCAGCTCGGCAAAGCTGGCCATCTTGGCTTGCGGGGTGAGCGTTTCGCGCGCAGACACCAGCGACACCGGGCAAGTGTGGCTGCACAGACGCGGACAAAATGTACACAGGTCCAGTGAGCTCTGCAGGTCGGGCATGGCTTAGTTAGACTCCTGGGAATTTCCCTGCAGGGCGGAAAGAAGCACTGGCCACAGCACGGGCTCGCCGCTGGGCCGCGGACTATCGGTGGGCAGGGCCGGTGTGCTGGGAATCAGTAGGCTTGATGTTGGCCAGTGTGACTTCGACAGTTCCAGCAGCTCGTGCTGGCCACAGAGCGTCATTCCGTGGACGTGGACTCCGCAGATCAGCCACGGCTGATGAAGACCTGCCAGAAGCGTTGCTTGCGCCTGGCTGTCACCGCTTAGTGCAAGCTCGTTGGGTGGTGGGGTCCAGGCGGGTACGGTAAGCGTCTCTGGTGCCAGCTCGGAAGCGTGCCAGAAGTGAGCGCACAGTGCCTCCGCCAGCGGTGTGCTGTGGGCTGCGACATAAGTACTCAGGCTGCGCAGAGCCACTTCTGACAGTGCGCTTGGCCCGGTGCCGGATGCCAGCAGTGCTACTTTTCCCGCTGGCAGGGTGACGTCACCGTCTGTGATCGATAGACGCTCTAGTAGCAGCTCGCGACTGACCAGCAGCAGCTCGCCAAAGGCGGTGTGGCCATGATGAGCGCGGGCCCAGTGCAGCGCTGCGGTTGCCTCGGGTAGGTCTTGGAACAAGAAGCCGACCCAGGGCGGCGGCGTCTCATGTCGCACCAAGCGCAAGGTGGCCGCAAGCAGAGTGGCCGCGTGTCCCCGGCTGCCTATCAACATATGCGCCAGATCCGGTCCCGCAGCACGCCGAGGCACTGGACTTGGTGGCACCAAAAGTAGCTGCCCCGTTGGTAAGGTTGCACTGATACGCAGCTTGCGGTCGCGCAGTCGCCCGGCATCTAGACATGCCTCAGAGAGTCGCGGTGCGGCCAGGGCGGCCCCCAGCGTGCGGGCATAACTCCACGGCGGCAACCTGCCTAGCGACAGGCCTTGCATCCTCAGCGTCTGCTCGATGTGAAGCAGGGTGGCACCGCACTCGGCCTCGACGCGCAGCGCCTGCTTGTGGACCGGTCCGACTTGAGTGAGCTTTGCTAGATCCAACCTTACGTGTGCAGCCCCGCTGTGGATAGGCTGACTGGCGACGATAACGGGAGTGTGATGACTGGCCGCCAAGCGCACAATGGCAGGAGCTTCGTGGGTTCCTTTCAGCGTGCAGCAGATGCCGTGTGCTTCGACGGCTGCGCGCTCGCCAAGTACTTCTTGTAGCTCCGCCAGTAGCGAGGTTTGGGGCGACCCGGACCGCGCAAACAGCGGCGCATCGGTTGCCGGTGGCAGCAGGTTGCCCGGATTCCAAAGTCCGGAAGGGTCGCAGCTGTGCTTGAGCGCGCGCAGCAGCCCCAGGCTGGCACCGTGTTCCGCCTGCATGTAAGGGGCGCGCATGCGGCCCACGCCGTGATGATGACTGAGCGTGCCACCAACGCGATGACTGGCCTGCATTGCCGCTTGCCACAGCGTGTCGTAGCGTCGTCGGTCTTCCTCCAGTCGAATGCGGGCATCCAGCAAGTGCTCGCGCTGGCTGCTGGTGGTGACCGCGCGCGCGATGACCGTAAAATAGATAGAGCAGCCGTCGGGATATGCGTGGCTAAAGTGCGCCATGACTAGTGCGTGCGCAGACAAGGCCGCGCGCATCTGTCGATACAGCTCGCCGATGCGGTCCCAGCTGGCGGCGACCTCGATGGTGTCGGCAAAAGCTCCGGCTGCGAACGCCTTGGGGAGCTTGTAGCTGACATCGTAACGGTGACGCAGCCAGTGGTTGCCGGGCTCCTCCCCGAGGTCGCGGGCGTGTAGGCGCTCGACTAGCTCTTGGCGAGCGTGGCTGTCTTCCGCCTCGACCAGTTCGGGCTCGCCTTCAAACCCGAGGATGAGCAAGCAACCACTGCCCAGCGTCGGCATCAGCAGCTCGACCAATCGGTTGACCGGCTGCGCTTGTCCCAGCAGCGTCTGCACCAGCCACTTCTCGACGCGGCTACGCGCCCGCACCGCATCTGGCTTTAGTAGCTTTAGCAGCTCCTCTAGCTCGAGCGGCGGGCGGTCGGGGGTTCCTAGATCGAGCTTGCCGATGCGAGCACCAAGCTGCTGTAACAGGCGCGTGGCTGCCCCCTCCAGCTGCGTTCCAAGGTCGCGTGGCGGCCCGCTCAACTGCGTACCGGTGTGCCGTCCGGCGCCGGACATCAGCGTGTCCAGCTCGTCATACAGGCGAACCACCGCCGGGCGCACTCCATGTTGCAGCAGGTGCTGAATGGCTTGGCAGCCCGCGTCGACATTGGCAAAGAAGTAGCCGCGCAGCTTGCGTGCCTGAGGCAGCTTGCGCAGCACACAGCGGGCGCGGGTGATAAAGCCCAGCGTCCCCTCACTTCCGACCAGTAGCTGCACCCAGTCAGGGCCCGTCTGCGGCTGGTGGCCGGGGGCGACGGGGTGGCCGCTGGGGTCGCCGCTGCCCAGAGTTAGCAGCTCGCCGTCCCGGGTGACGACCTCTAGGGCCTGCACCATGTCTTCGATCTTGCCGTACTTGGTCGACATCTGGCCCGCGCCGCGCGTCGCGAGCCAGCCGCCTACCGTCGAGCACATTATCGACGAAGGAAAGTGACCCAAGGTAAAGCCCCGTCGGTTCAGCTGCTCTTCCAGGTGGATGCCAAGCAGGCCCGGTTCGAAGGTAACGGTCTGGGTGGCTTCGTCGATGTGTAGGCGGCGCATGCGCTTGCAGTCGATGACCAGCGCACCCTCTAGCGGACCGACGCCTCCCGCGACGCCCGAGCCAGCCCCAAACGGGACCAGCGCGATGTGATGCGTCTTGGCCAGGCGTACCAGCGCTTGGATTTCCTCGGCTGATTCGGGCCAGCAGATAGCAGCGGGCAGCGCGCTCGGACGGACGCCAGCAGCAATCGAGAGCAGCCCACGGGTCCACATATCGCGGCTGTAGCTGCGCTGGTCCTCGGGTCTGGTCGAGACGCGTGAGGCTCCCAGCAGTGTGCGTACGTCGCCTAGCCAGGCTGGCTCGGTCGCATCGCCTTCGTCACGCAGGCCGACAGGAGGGGCTGAAGTGGCAAGGACACTTCCTTGAACATCGGTCTTGGGTGTAGACACGCGGCGACGATACCACGGCCTTGCAG
>JAGNNG010000143.1 GCA_017990795.1 Deltaproteobacteria bacterium | reverse complement strand
CCGGTGTCTCAGGCGGTGCCGATGCGGCAGAGGTCGTGGACACTTTGGAATCATCCATTAGTTTGGCTCTTTATGCGCCATTTTCGACGCAAGTTCTCACCGAGGGGCAAGCAAATTTTATTATAGAGCAACAGATGCTGCTGATTGAGGGGCATCGCCAGTAACCGTACTCGTGGCTCGACGGTCATCAAAATACCGTGGCGACAACCAGGAGCGTGGAACTACACGTGCCGAGTGAGCCGGTCTCGGCAGCCGCCCCTCTTCAAGTGAGCTCACTGCAGCATCCTGGCCAAGCCCAACCGCGAGAACAGGGACAGCATTACCTCGTCTATGTTGCGACCATGAAGCATGAGCAGGTAGGCCAGTGCCCCCAGCGATAGAAACGGCCCAAACGGCACGGGTGTCTGTCGCAGCTCTACTATTTCTTGCCCTGCCCGTCTTCGCCACAACAGCAGCGGAAAGCTAATCAAGCACGCAGATACTGAGCCCATCAGTAGAGTCCATGGCAGCGCCTGCCAACCAAGTAGCGCACCGATGAGCCCCAACAGCTTGCCATCGCCGTACCCCAGTCCCTCACGTCCCGTTAAGTAGTAATACCCATCGGATACCGCACGAATCAGCAGGTAGCCTACCGCCGACCCGATCAGTGCATCGAGCCAGCCGATGTCGCCCAAGACGCGACCAAGAACATAGAACAAAGGAATCGCTGGCAGGGTAATGCGGTCTGGCAAAAGCAGAAGCTGCCAGTCAATCACCGACAGTACCGCCAGCGTGAGAGCAAACCCAAAGTAAACCAGGAACTGTGCCAGCAGCAGCGGCGGCGAGGTCTCGCCGCCCAAGGCCACAAAGCGCAGATACAGCACCACCGCTAACACGCCACCCAGCAGCTCGAACAAGGGATAAAGCGCCGAAATTGGCGCTGCGCACTGACGACAGCGCCCACGCAGCATCAGCCAGCCCAGAACTGGCACGTTGTCAAACCAGGCGATCTCTTTTTGACAGTGCGGACAGTGCGAGGCAGGACGTACCACCGACTGCCCCAGCGGCACTCGATGAATGCATACATTTCCGAAGCTGCCCCACAGCAAACCCCATAACCCAGCCACCACCACCGCTACTGGCGCATGCAGCTGGCTGGCAATGAACGCTTCAAGGTCGGCGAGCATCAATGTATCGCTGGTTATAGCAGGTCCGACGGTCCTCGCGCCAAGTAGCTAACCGGAGTTGAGACATGGGCCGCGATAACGGCAAGCCTCATAGCAGGCATAAAAAAAGCAGGCTCCCAACAAGAAGCCTGCCCTGGTTACGTCCGAAGACGCGCTGCGTTTGCCTCGCCGAGAGATCCCGCTGCAGTTCTGCGAGACACTCGACGAGGACTTAGCCAACTACTGACCGCAAGCGCCGTTTACACAATGAGCGGCTTTGCAGTCCGTCCCCAGCTTGCAGGCCGGGCTGACTTCCGCACCGGTCATGCAGAAGCCAGTGTTGCAAACATTGCCATCGGTGCAGGCGCTGCAGTCGCTGTTCGCGAAGCAGGAACTGCGGCACTGCGCATTGACACACTCACGACCCGCCCCGCAGTCTGCGCTGATCTTGCACTCGGGGACGCGCCGTTCATTGGCACGACAGACACCGACTACGCACACATCGTTCTTGTTTGCGGCCTGGCACTCTGCATCCTTGACGCAGGTTGGGTGGCAGGCGCTGTCGATGCACTGCTGACCCGCACCACACTGCGCCGTGGTTACGCAGGCCGATCCATCCACCGGCTTGGCTACGCAGCGGTTGCTGACACAAGCGCGCCCCGTGCCGCAGGTGGTGGAGTCGGTGCAGGCTTTCTGACAGGCCCCGTCTACGCACTGTCCACCGTCTCCACACTCGCGATTGAAAATACAGTGGTTAGGGTCCACGGGAGCAGGCTTGCACTGCGCATTGACACACTCGTTACCAACGCCGCAGTCGAGCTGTACGCGGCAGCTCTTGGGGGTGACAGTGCCTGGGGCCTTGTCTGGCTCACAGGAGTGACGAGCAACGTTACAGGTATAGCCGCGAGCGCAGTCGCCAACCCGATCACAGAAGCCAGCTTCGGAGCAGGTGTTGTCCGGGGCACAGAAGCAGCCCGGTGCGCACTCGTTGGCAGTTTTGCAGCTTGCGCCGGGTGGCCGCCCTGCTAGTCCAGTGCAGCCTGTGGGACCGCACTCGTAACAGCCAGCTTGATCGCAGTAGGTGTAAAACCTTGCCTTGTTGTCCTCGCCGACGCAGCCGGTCTGCAAGAACAGGAAGATGGCACCGAGCATCGGCGTAGCCAGCGCGAATAGACTCTGAATCTTACGCACAGAGCGCATCGGGAGTCCTCCATGACTTGATGAGTGAAAACCTATAGACACATTTACCATGTTTTTCGCAGGAGCAGCAGTCATGCCAAAAACATCTGCCGCCAAACAGTCGCCCGCTGGTCAAAGTATCGCCGAGTTATAGCTCAAGGGTGGCAGTGCAAATTGGTTCACCCGACTGCTTCCGGATGGCTGTGAACAATCCTTTACACGCAGGGTGTATTCGCCGGTTGGCGGAACCCTGGCGTTGCGGCTCCCACTTCTGAGAATCACGGTAGCTCTTGGAAATTCTTGCGAAAACTTGACACCTCTCGACGGTGATAGCTACATCTAGTCGGTAAAATGCAGACTAGCTGGACCACCGCGCATCGCTCCGTGCTCTTAGAAGAAGTGCTCCAATTTCTGGAGCCGCGTCCGGGGGGCGTGTACATCGATGTAACCCTGGGGGCAGGCGGGCACACCGAGGCGCTGCTCGAGCGCTTTGATGACAATATCTGCGTCATTGGCATCGATCGGGATGCCAGCGCGCTGCAGCTTGCGGGTGAGCGGCTGGCACGGTTTGGCGCGCGCTTCCGGCCCATTCACGGAGCCTTTGGCGACTTGCTGTCGCTGCTGGCCCAGCACCACATCGCCCCTGTGGACGGCATCTTGGCCGACCTGGGTGTTTCATCGATGCAGCTAGATCGCCCCGAGCGCGGTTTTTCTTTTCAAAGCCTGGGGCCCATCGATATGCGCATGAACCCCGATGCTGGCGAGACCGCGCTAGACCTCATTGGCCGGTTACCGGAAGAGACGCTGGCCGACATCATCAATGAGTACGGGGAAGAGCGCTACGCTCGGCGGATTGCGCGATCTCTGAAGGCTGCCCATGCTGCTGGTGAGCTAGTAAATACGCATACTCTGGCGCAAGTTATCGACGCAGCCTGCCCATCTCGCGATCCACACAAGCATCCCGCAACGCGCACCTTTCAGGCCTTGCGCATCGCCGTCAATGATGAGCTGCGGCAAGTCCACAACCTTCTCTCCGATGCCCCGCGCTGTCTGAAGCCAGGAGGGAAGCTAGTCGTTATCTCCTTTCACTCCCTGGAGGATCGACTGGTCAAGCAGCACATGCAGCACGCGCCTGCAGTCGTCAAAGCCCAGCGACTTCGTGACGGCAGCGAGACCGCTCCGTTTGCGCTTCTAACCCGCAAGCCAGTGCTGCCCAGCGATGAGGAAATGCGACTCAATCCACGAGCCCGCTCCGCTCGACTGCGCGCTGCCGTTCGCGTCGATCCTGCCGCGACAGCTCAAGCTCAAAGTGAGCCCACGTCCTCTGAGGTCGCAGCATGGCCCCAGTAGGAAGCCGGAGCGTTCGCACGCGCTCGTCTGTGTCGTTGCAGTGGTTGCTACGGATTCTGACCTGGCCAGCGCGCACACGTAGCTACGGCATCATCGTTACCCTGTCGCTAACCGGCCTGGTCCTGGTGGCCCTGCTGCACGTCTGGACCCGCTTAGAGGTGATCCGGATCGGCTACGACCTGTCTCAGCAGACACGGCTCCACCAGGCTTTGCTTCAGCACAACCAGCGACTGCGACTGGAGCTGGCAACGCGTAAAGATCCAGCGACGGTCGAGCGCATTGCGCGCGAGAAGCTGCATATGGTTCCCCCTGACCCCAGCGGCATCCGCGTGCTGCGTGCGACCAACGCTCCTGCCGCCACTCATGAGGCCCAGCCGTGACTGACCGCGCGCGCTCTGGCAGCAAGTCTGCGAACCTTCCCACCATCGGCCCGCGCGAAGTCCAGCAGGCGACGCGTTCCCGGTGGATCTACGTTCGCCTCGGGCTCTTGGCAGGCACCATGGTGCTGTGCTTTGGCTCGCTGGCCACGCGGGCCTACGTCCTGCAAGTGCAGAAGCGCGACCTGTATCGCTCGCTCGCAGAGGAACAGTATCTGCGGGAGGTCGAGTTGCCGCCTTATCGCGGACGCATCTTTGACAGCATTGGCACCGAGCTGGCCGCCTCTGCGAATGTCGACTCGGTTTATATCGAGCCCGCTAAGCTGCGCGCTGAGATCACCACCCCAGAGCGTCGCGATCAGCTAGCCACCCAGCTCTCGCAGGCGCTACACCTGGAGCGTAGCGAGGTGGTGAAGCGACTGGCGACGGAAAAGCAGTTTGTATTCCTCAAGCGTCGCTTGCTTCCCGATGAAGCTCAGCGCGTGCGAGACCTGGGCGTGCCTGGCCTACGCATGACGCAAGAGCCCAAGCGCTACTACCCGAACCGCGGCCTCGCTGGTCCGGTGCTCGGCTGGGCTGGCGTCGACGCTACCGGGCTGGAGGGCGTAGAGCTGGCCTACGATCGCTTCTTGCGCGGCAGCCGCAGCTCGATCCTGGGCCTGCAAGATGCGCGCGGTCGTAAAGTCATGGTCGGTGGCGTCGGCGAAGTCGCGCGCGATCACGGCCACGATGTCTACCTGACTCTGGACAAGTTCATTCAGTTCCGGCTCGAAAAGGCGCTGGAAGAAGGCGTTTTGGCGGCTCACGCCAAAGCTGGCGTTGCGGTTGCGCTGGACCCTCGCAATGGCGACGTCGTGGCGATGGCCTCAGTGCCGTCAGTTAACCCGAACGACCCCAGCGGCGCCCGCGAGCGTGGTGTGCGCAACCGCGCCGTCACTGACCCGTTTGAGCCTGGCTCCACCGTCAAGCCTTTCACCATTGCCGCCGCGATCGAGGCCGGAGTCGTCCGCGCCACCGATGAGTGGGACTGCGAAGGCGGCTCTTGGCGCGTCGGCCACAACATCATTCACGACGCCGATCCTGAAGGCATCCTGACCACTTCGCAGGTGCTCGCGCGCTCCTCCAATATCGGCACCAGCAAGATCACGCGCCGCTTGGGGAAGGAAAAGATGTTCCTGATGCTGCGCCAGATGGGCTTTTTTGCCCCCAGCGGCATCGACCTCCCCGGTGAACGCGCCGGCCAAGTTCGCCCCGTCGCGGAGTGGGGCGACGTTGCCTTTGCCAACATCAGCTTCGGGCAAGGCATGACCGCAACCCCGCTGCAGCTTGCCGCGGCGATGGCGGTCTTTGCCAATGGTGGCACTTTGTATCGGCCCCGCATCCTGCAAAAGGTTGTCTCACCTTCTGGGCAAGTGGTGCTGCAGTCGCAGCCCGATGGCCACCGCGTCATTAGCGCTCATACCGCTAGCGTCATGCGCCAGATGTTGCGCGCCGTCATGCTCAAGAAAGGCACCGGAGAGACGCTCGACATCCTGGGCTACCCCGTCGCCGGCAAGACCGGCACCGCACAAAAAGTAGATCCTGCCACTCGCCGCTACTCGCCTGAGCACTGGGCGTCTTCCTTCATTGGCTTTGCTCCCGTCGATGATCCCCGCTTGCTGCTACTGGTCATGGTCGATGAGCCGCAAGATGGACACTACGGCTCAGCCGTCGCGGGCCCGATCTTTTTCAAGGTCATGAGCGCCGCACTGCCCT